>NZ_JBMLRC010000218.1:0-6449 GCF_049241225.1 Emticicia sp. | reverse complement strand
ATGAAAGCCTTTCTGACCTCGAAAAAGTAATCGAAATGGGCTTTAAAGAAGGATTCAGCATGGCACTCGAAAACCTTGACCAGTACATTGAGGCAAAATTTATGCTTCGTGAGCAAAACAAAACCTCAAATAAGGCCAGAGTAACAAGCTATTTGAATTTTGATGGCAAAGCCGAAGAAGCATTTTTGTTTTATAAAAAGGTTTTCAAATCAGAATTCATTGGCAAAGGGATTCAACGGTTTGGCGATATACCGGCTGATAGTCAGCACCCACCAGTGGACGCAAGTATCAAAAATATGATTTTGCACGTAGAGCTACCTATCACTGGTGGCCATGTTTTGATGGGCACTGATGCCCCGAAAGAAATGGGTTTTACACTAAGCAAAGGCAATAATATGCACTTGTGTATCGAGCCAGAAACGAGAGAAGAAGCCGACCGATTATTCAACGAACTTTCGGTTGATGGAAACGTGACAATGCCAATGGCTGATATGTTTTTTGGAGCATACTTTGGTGAATTTTCTGACAAATACGGAATAAATTGGATGATAAATTATCAGAATAAATGAGCAATCACAAAAGTATATTATTTTAGTCTTTGAGCATAAATTTAAGTAATAAGATTTATATAATCGACAATTCTATAAATAGCTAAGAGGCTGTTTATAAGCCCATTAACTTTCTGTGGACTTGTCGACTATTGACCGTAGACTACTTAAAAGTGTGCGTTCGGAATCAACAATTACTTTTGTTTTGATTCCGAACGCACTTTCATTAAACAAATCGAGAAAAACTCTCACTTTTCTACGAAACCTTATTGAGCGATAAATATTCCGATGGCGAAACGTTGTATTTTGCTTTGAAGGCTCTCGCAAAATAGTTCGGATTCGAGAATCCTACCGAATAGGCAATCTGCGAAATCTTCATATCGTTTTTCTGTAAGAGCGATAAGGCTTTTTTCAGTTTCAACGACCTTACGTATTCAACTGGGCTTTCACCTGTGAGATTCAACACTTTTACGTATAGTGTACCACGGCTGACAAACATCGCTTTGCTCAATTCCTCAATTGAAAGATTTGGATTTTCGATGTTTTCTTCCACATAACGAGTGATTTTTAATAGAAACTTCTCATCTTCCGAGATTGTCTCTACTTCTGGCTTCTCAATTTGGATGTGTTTACTGTACGTATTTTTTAGTAAACTATTTAAACTAAGTAGGTTTTCAATTTTAATATTCAATAAATGAAAACTAAATGGCTTGGTCAGGTAGTCGCTGGCACCTGCACCCAAACCTTTAAGCTGTTCGGTTTCTTCCGATAATACTGTGAGCATAATGATTGGAATGTGCTTGGTTCGGCTATCACTCTTAATTTTTCGAACCATTTCAATGCCGTCCACCACTGGCATGTTCACATCACTGATAATAAGCTGCGGGTGGCTCGACAATGCTTTTTGCCAGCCTTGCTTACCATCGGCAGCCTCGATTATTTTGTATTTATTTTTCAAACTTTCAACCAAATAGGCTCGTAAATCGGCATCGTCATCTACAATCAAAACGATTGGTTTTTCAATTTTTGGTGGTTCATTTTTCGCAAAACTCTCGACAGCGTCTTCACTTTCGTGTAAAACAATAGAATTAGATTGCTGAAAACTAATGGGTTGCAAAGGCAGAGAGATGATAAAGGCACTGCCAACTCCTTCTTCACTTTCTACTTTTATGGTTCCGCCATGAAGTTTTACAAATTCTTGGGCAATTGATAACCCGATACCACTTCCTTGATTCAAAATTTCGACATTGTTTTCGGCTTGGAAGAAACGTTCAAATATTTTATCAGTCAATTCGGCAGGTAGGCCGATTCCTGTATCTCGCAAAATCATTTTTATACCAGTTTCGCCCTCGGCCGTAATTTGGAGGCTTACGTTGCCACCTTCGTTGGTGAATTTTATGGCATTTGAGAGTAAATTTATCAGTATTCGCTCCAGTTTATCTTTATCGAACGAAGTATTATAATTGCTAAACGCACTTACAAAATGTAAGGCAATGTTTTTTCTAACGGCAATGTATTTGAACGAATCAACGATTTCTTGAGTAAATGTTATCAAATCTCCTTCGGTTTTATGGAGTGTTAGCTCATTATCTTCGATTCTTCTGAAATCAAGTAATTGATTGACCAAATTGAGCAGTCTTTTGGCGTTTCGACTAATGAGGTTGAGCATTTCTAAGCGTTCGGTGTCTTTTTCATGAAACATCAAGTTTTCAATCGGATTCAACACAAGTGTGAGCGGCGTTTTGAGTTCATGAGAAAGATTGGTAAGAAACTTGATTTTAACTTTTTCGAGTTCCATTTTCTGCTCGGCTTCATGGCGTTCTTTTTCGATTAAATGATTCATTTCTAAGCGTTCTTGCTTTCGCATAAATTCATTTTCTAAGCGTTGAATCGAACTACGGCGAATTGCCCAGACTGCCAGTACAACAAGTAATATGTAAAAAAAGTAAGCGTAGTAAGTACGCCAAAATGGAGGTTTAACGGTTATTTCAATAACTTTTTCGGGAGTTTCCCATGAGCCATCTTCGCTGTGTGCTTTTAGTCGAAAAGTATAAGTTTTGGGGTCTAAGTTGGTGTAAACGGCCGTGGTATTGGTGCCCACTTCGTTCCATTCTTTATCAAAACCATCAAGTTTATATGAGTATCTGTTTTCGTGCGGAGCAGTATAATTTAGGGCAATGAAATCAATTGAAAAGTTTTGTTTATAACTCAAAACAATTTCTTTAACAGTTGAAATATGCTCAGTAATCTCGGTATTTTCGACAGGATTAGCCTGTTTATTATTAATTTTCAAGTTGGTTGTAACCAAAATAGGAATCCTGTTTTTTGGGACAATGCTGGCCGATTTGAAATAATTAAAGCCATCGAGGCCCCCAAAAAATAGAGTTTTATCTTTTGTGATCAATCCCGAACCAATATTAAATGTGCTTTGTTGAACACCGTTGTAGTGCGTAAAATTTCGGAAAACTTTTTTATTGACATCGAAAGAACTGATTCCTTTATTGGTACTTACCCAAAGTTTGCCTTTTTCGTCTTCCAATATTTTATAAATAACCTGATTCGATAAAGAATAACTTTCATCGAAGCATTCGAAAGATTTTGTGTTAGGTTTATATAGGCACAGGCCACCGCCCAAAGTACCAACCCAAACTTTGCCTGTGTGGTCGCAATAAATGGTTTGAACTCGGTCCATCGGTAGGCCGCTATTGCCCGAATTAAGTACTTGAAAACGATTTTGTGTTGGGTTGTAGATTGCCACACCTGTGCCATTCGAACCAAACCAAAAATTACCCGATTTATCTTGTTCTATAACCGTAATAAAGCTATTTAGCGGAATTTTTTCGCCAGGCTTTAAACCAAAGATCTGTTCGGTTGATTCTAACTGATTCGTTTCGGGGTCGAAACGATAAATAGAATTGCCATTTGTTCCTATCCAAGTTTTGCCGCTTTTGTCGGTTTTAAAACAATTAATTGCCACATCACTGGCGTCGTTGCTATTTTTGGGAATGTATAAATAACGAGAAGCTCCCGTGCCAAGATTAATGTTATATAAACCAGCTTGATAGGTCCCCACCCAAAGATTATTTCCTGTACATTCCAAGGCTATGATTGATGAATTGTTGGCTCGTTGTTGGGGCAATCTGAAAGGTTTTATTTGCCCAGTTTTTCGGTTAAAAATATTCAAGCCAGTTCCTTCAGTTCCGATAAATACATCACCAGTAGGGCTTTCAGTAAACGACATTATTGAACTACCAGTTAAACCATTAGGGTCGAAGGGTTTGAATTGTTTGTGATTAAAAAAAGCCAGATTGGCGTCATATTTATTAATACCAACTTGATAAAACGCTACCCAATAAATACCAGCATTGTCGATGTAAATATCTCTGACCGAACGTCCGTATGTGTTTGGAGTGAATCCATTTTGCTCAGCTAGGGTACTTTTAACTCTGTTAACAATTCCGGTTGATGGATTTAGAATATCAAGATTACTTTCTGTACCTACCCAAATTTGACCACTTTTATCAAATGCAATTTTATGGATGTGATTATTTGAAAGAGTGCTTGGGTCATTTTTATCAGATTTGAATGTAGTGAAACTATTTCTGCTGACCCCATTCATTACATTGAGCCCACCTTTACCTGTACCAACCCAAATTCTACCATTTTTGTCTTCAGCAACACATGTTATTTGATTATTTGAAATGGCATCGGGCCGAGTTGGGTCGCTCAGAAATCTATCAAATTGGTCTTTTTTCTTATCGTAAAGATGAAGTCCGTTGTCGGTTCCTACCCATACATTATTTCTACTATCCTCGAAAACACACTTAATAATATTTGAAGTAAGTTTAGTTTTATTATTAATGTCAGCCTTAAAGGCCTTCACTTGCTTTGTGATTGGGTCGAACTGAAAAAGCCCGTTATATGTGCCAACCCAAATTTTACCCGACTGCTCGGCACAAAGACTAATAATCCAGCCGTATTTTGAGAAATCATAATTGATAAATGAATCTAAATTAAGATTATAAACCGACAACGTAAGGTTAGTTGCAAGCCAGATGCGACCTGCTTTGTCTTGTGTCATGGCTATCACCGGACCTCGACCGATACTCGTAGTATCTCGGTTTTTGTGCTGATAAGCAGTAAACTTCTGTCCATCAAAACGGTTGAGCCCATCTTCGGTGGCAAACCACATGAAACTATTTTTATCTTTAATAATAGCATTGACCAAATTTGAAGTTAGTCCGTTTTTGCTACTATAATTGATAAATTTATATTCGATTTGCTGTCCTTGAGCCCAATGAATAACCCCTAAAAGAGCAAATAAAATGTATGAATTTCTCATTTTTACTGAATTAATCTTTCGATATTCCAAAGATAGATATGTGTCTGCTATCTCGCACTACTTAATTGTATGATTATCAAAAATTTAAACTACACAGGTAGAGTGTTTTACAGAAACAATCCCCCAGCATTTTATCAGAATGTGGGGGATTAGTATATTAGTGTAGATGATTTATGGGAATTATTTCAAATTTGCTTTGAGAGCTTCTGCTACATACGAATAAGCTAATTTTCTTACGTATTGTTGATTCCAAAGTCCAACTGGCTCGTCGGCTCTCCAACTCGAATTGGCTGGGCTATCCAACGGGCTCCAAATTGTAATACCGTATCGTTGAGCTGCGGGAACAATCTCAAAGTATTTGTCAATCACATATTTATACATTTCGGCCTGTGCTTTGTAGTGGTCTTGGGTAGCCGCCGCAGTTTTTACACCCGCTAAGCCGATATCCATTTCCGAAATTTTAATCAGTTTGCCGGTTGCTGCCAATAATTTAAACATTTCGGCAATTTTTGCTTTATCTGATTTAATATCGATGTGCATTTGAGTACCGATTCCATCAACTTTTGCACCTTTGCTTTCGATGTATTTTACGTATTCGATGAGTCCTTTACATTTATCCAGACTAAATTCTAAGTTATAATCATTGATGAAAAGAATGTCGTTTGGATTGCCGTATTTTCTGGCCAACTGAAAGGCCATTACGCCATAATCTTTACCCAAGTAATCTTGCCAGTAAAATTCATCAGCTTTCAATGTTCGACCTACACCCGTTTTGAGTTCATACGGCTTTCCATCGTCCATTGGTTCGTTTACTACGTCCCACGCTTTTACGTAAGGTTTGCTCACGGCCAACATTCCCGACATCCACTTATCCAAGGTATTGGTGATGAGCGTCTTTTTTACTTCTGGCGACTTTTCTCTGGTTTGTACACTTCCCGTAGCGTTATACTTTGTTAGAGTAATGTTATCGAAATAATAACTCGTGGCGGTTTTACCAAGATTAAACGCAATTGCTCCACACGTAGCCATATCGGCTGTAACGGTAATTTCTTTGGTATAGGTTGTCCAAGTTGGTGTAGCTGATAACGTTCCAAAGAAGTCCCAGTGTTTGTATGCACCTGGTGTTACGTGTGCTTGCGTTGGATAAGAGGCCGAAACATCTGCTCTAATATCCATTTTAAGCGTATATTTTTCGCCCAAAACAGCCGCAGGAGCAAATTTTATGAAAAGTTGAGCTTCCCAGTCATTGGCACGAACACTCGCATTGGTTATTTTCAAGGCTCTTCCAACGCCGTTTGCACCACCGCCAGCAGCCGTGTATGAGGTTACGGCATTGGCATTGGCCTCGAAGTTGGTTGTTGTATTGCCTTCAAAATCATTCGCCGTGATGACATCCCAACCTGGGCCAGTTGATGATAAAACATCGGGGGCAATGACACTTTTCAAATAAGTGGCATTTTGGTTTGCGTGCCAGCAAAGCGTATGCCCGTAAACTGAAACGCCAGCGGTTTTGGCATTTTCGAGTAATCTTGAAACATTATCAAGAGCCAAATTTCCAT
>NZ_JBMLRC010000217.1:3049-15943 GCF_049241225.1 Emticicia sp. | reverse complement strand
CAGTAGCCGCACAGAGATTGGCATCATTGACCGTCACGGTGTACGTACCGGCAGCTAAAGAGTTAAATGCATTGCTACTCTGGAAATTTGTGCCATTTATTGAATATTGGTAAGGCGTGGTTCCCCCGTTTGCCGTAAGCGAAATACTACCAGAATTGTTTGCATTACAAGTTAAATTGTTCGAAGTAGGTGTAAGCGTCAGAATCGCGGGTTGTGTAATAGATGTAGTTACAGTAGTTGTACATCCAGTAGCATCTCTTATTGTCAGCGTATAATTTCCAGCTGTAAGTGTTGAAAACACATTGTTACTTTGGAAGTTTGTACCATTTATTGAATATTGGTAAGGTGATGTTCCTCCGTTTGCTGTAAGCGAAATGCTACCAGAATTGTTTGCGTTACAAGTTAGGTTCGATGGTGTGGCAGTGGCAGTAATATTCGATACTGTAACTGTGACGATATTTGATGGAGCACTTACACAACCACTTTCAGTACAGATGGCTGTATAACTTGTAGTTGTACTCGGTGTGATATTTAATGGGCTTCCAGTACCAACCACAATATTCGATGAGTTTCTCCATGTTAATGTACCAGCACATGAGTTCGAAATACTTAAATTTGTACTTACTCCAGAGCATATCACCGTGGTTCCAATTGCAATTGGCGTTGTTGGTATTTGATTTACGGTCACATTGACTGATGTTCTGTCAGTTTCGCAAGTTATTAAAGGATTAGACCCTACTACAACAAAGGCTCTTGCTACATAATAAGTTTGAGATGATGATAGTGTAGGAGTGCTATATGTTTCATTTCTTGTTCCAGATGTAGGAGATAATGAACTTACTGAATTTGCTGAACTGTACCAATTGAAAGTACCTAAAGATACACTACTACTTGCTGTAAATGTTGCGGAGCCACTTCCGCAAAACGTAGCAGAAGATGGATTTACTGTTGGTATCCCAGTAAGCGAATATGCAGGATTTACAGTGATAGTGTTTGATATTTTTGTACAAAACTCCGAAACCACTGTAACTGAATAATCGCCACCAGTTGAAGCATTATACGTTGAATTCGTTGCCCCTGTTATAGGATTCCCATTTAAATTCCACTGATATTCATACGAACCCGTACCGCCCACTGGTGAGGCAGTTAATGTCGTACTTCGGTTGAGAACACCCGTTCCACAAAAATATGTATTTCCCGAAATTGAGACCGAAAGAGGAGGTGTGACGGAAACTTTAGCTATTGCCATATCACTACATCCAAATTGAGAGGTAACCGTGGCGAAAAAGGCTGTAATTTGTGTTTGAGAAGTAACATTGTTTAAGACACCACTTATTGAACTGGTACTTCCGCTATTTAGGCCTGTAAGGTTGCTCGTGTTATCTCTGGTCCACGAATACGAAGTTGTACCATTCACTGATTTACCATCAGTTATGGCAATATTTACATTATCTCCACTACAAATATTGACTAGGCCTGGTGTGACTACAGCTTGAGGGATTGGATTGGCTGTAATTGTAAAATTTTGTGCAGTGCCAATACATGTTACACCTTCATTGGTATAAGATGGAGTAACGCTGATGACACCCGAAATTGATGTACTCCCTGTGTTTGTAACAGTAAAAGCATCAATATTGCCAGTTCCTGTTCCAGCTAAGCCAATTCCGGTATTCGAATTTGTCCAATTATAAATTGTGCCACTTACTGCACCCGTAAAATTTACAGGCGTTGAAATAGCTCCATTACATAAACTCTGATTTGTTATTGAGTTTATTGTAGGAGTAGGATTGACCGTGATAGTGAAATTTTGAGTTGAACCAGTACAAGTAACTCCATTATTTGTATAGGTGGGTGTTACAGTGATTGTACTCGAAATTGGGGTACTACTCGTATTTATAGCAGTGAATGCTGCGATATTCCCCGAACCACTTGCCGCTAAACCTATGCTTGTATTTGTATTTGTCCAATTATAAACTGTACCACTTACTGCTCCCGAGAAACTTACAGCCGTTGTTTGGGAATTATTACATAATATTTGGTTAGAAATCGGATTTGCAGTCGGTATCGGATTTACTGTAATGGTAAAATTACCCGGAGTTCCCGAACAAGAAACTCCATTATTGGTAAATGTGGGAGTTACTGTTACCATTCCTGAAATAGGAGAAGTTCCTGAGTTAGTGGTGGCGAAAGATGGAATGTTTCCTGAACCGCTTGCCGCTAAACCTATGCTTGTATTTGTATTTGTCCAATTATAGATTGTTCCACTGACTGCTCCTGTAAAACTCACTGTATTAGTCGCAGAACCATTACAAAGAGTTTGGTTATTAATAGGATTAACTGCTGGTGTTGGGTTGACTGTTATATCAAAACTTTGCGGTAAGCCTGTACAGGTAATGCCATTATTTGTATAAGAAGGTGTTACAGTGATTGTGCTAAATATAGGCGATGTACCATTGTTTGTTGCCGTAAATGCTCCAATATTTCCTGACCCACTCGCGGCCAATCCTATGCCTGTATTCGTATTTATCCAGTTGTAAATTGTTCCACTGACTGTTCCTGTAAAAACTACGGCTGAAGTTTGTGAACCATTACATAAGGTTTGGTCTGTTATTGAATTAACTACAGGAATAGGGTTCACGGTGATGCTGAAGTTTTGTGATGCTCCAACACACGTTATTCCATTATTTGAATATGATGGTGTGACCACAATATTAGCCGTAATAGGGGTATTTCCTGTATTATTGGCCGTAAATGCCGCAATATTTCCCGAACCACTCGCCGCCAGACCAATTGCTGTATTACTGTTTGTCCAGTTGTAAACCGTTCCACTGACTGCACCACTCAGATTGATTGCGGTGGTGGTTGAGCCACTACAAAGTGTTTGACTCGCAACTGAATTGACTGTTGGAGTTGGATTGACTGAAATAGTAAAGTTTTGTGGTGTTCCGGTACAGGTCAAAACCCCGTTTGTAAAAGATGGCGTTACCGTAATTGTGCCAGAAATTGGTAAGTTGGTTGAATTTGTGGCGGTAAATGCTGCAATATTTCCTGTACCACTGGCAGCTAAGCCGATGTTTGTATTTGTATTAGTCCAGTCATAAACAGTTCCAGTTACAGTTCCAGACATTACTATTGTAGTTGTCTGAGATCCATTACATAGTGCTTGATTAGTAAATGGGTTAACATTTGGCGTTGGATTTACAGTAATCGTAAAAGTTTGGGCCGTACCCGTGCAAGTTACACCATTGTTGGTGTAGCTCGGAGTAACTGTAATGGTCCCAGAAATAGGAGAATTAGTCAAGTTAATCGCTGTAAATGCTGCAATATTTCCTGTTCCACTAGCAGCCAAACCGATAGCAGGATTACTATTTGTCCAATTAAATATTGTTCCACTAACACTGCCTGTAAAAGATATTGCTGTAGTATTTGTGCCGTTACAAAGAATTTTATTCAATATCGAATTTACGGTAGGAATCGGATTTACAGTTACCGTGGCAATCGAAACGGTACTTTTGCAATTTCTTGCAACTATTTCACAGGTAGCGTAATAATTAGTAGTAGAGCTTGGGCTTACTGTGGTAGATGGTAATAAGGTTGTTAAAGATGCATCGGTGTACCATAAATTTACCCCTGTCAGACACGCACCCGATAGGGTAACACTCTGTCCGACACAAATCGTTGGAGAAACTACTGTTGGTGCATTTGGCTTCTCGATAATTTCAATGTTTATTGTTTTAGTACAACCACGAGCATCTACAACCTCAGCGGTATGCACCCCTGCTGATAGCCCATTAAACGTATTCCCTCCCAAACTACCGCCATCAATTCTGAACTGATAAGGTTCCAATCCTCCCGTAGCACTTACCGTAACATTTCCTGTATTTCCTACAATACAATTGTTTTGGTTTTCAATCGATATTGTAAGGTCAGGAACTGTATTTACATTCAGTGTTTTTTCTAAAACACATCCATTGTCATCTTTAACACCAACAGTGTAATTGCCAGCTGCCAAATTTGCAAAAGTAGTAGTACTACCATAACTACCACCATTTATGTTGTAAGTTAAAGGAGCTTTTCCTCCAGTTCCAGAAATAGTTATGATTGCATTATTACCAACCGTGCAATCATTGCTTGATTCTGTCGTAAGAGCTAATGGGTCATTTTGTGTTATAGTTATTGGCTGTGAATTAATACATCCTTTGCTGTCTTTTACTGTAATCGTATAAGTTCCGGCGGCAATCCCAGTAAAAATGTTTCCTGATTGGAAATTTGTCCCATCTTTTGAATATTCATAGTTTGGTGTTCCTCCTGCTGTGCTGGCAATAATCGTTGCGGTAGAGCCTGCACATATAACTGTGCTGGCTGTAAGAGTTAAAGATGGATTTGGGTTTATTACTACGGCAATGGTTGCTCTCTCTGTTTCGCACCCATTTTGAGTCTGCGAAACATAATAATTCGTAATACCTACCGTGCTGGTTGAGGGGGTAGGGGCAGTTGTGGAGCCAACGCCACCTGTGGCTGCACTGTACCAAAGTACGGTGGCTCCCGGTGCTCCCATGACACTTAATTGACTTGCCGTATTTCCTTGACAATATTCGGTTGTGCTACTCGATAATGCCGGTGGAGTTTGGTTAACATTTACTACTATACTACCTGCTGTACTCTTACATCCCGCCGGACTTACACATGATACATAGTAGGTTGTGGTAGTAGAAGGCCTTACTGGATTTGAGACAGTTGTTGTTAATCCTGCATCAGAGTACCAAGTTGCAATACCAGTGCTGCAACTTGCTGATAAAGTAGAGCTTTGTCCTGAACAAATCGTAGTCGGACTTGCTGAAATACCTGTTGGTGCAGATGGGGTAGGATTTACATTTACAGTAACATTTAACGCGTTACTTTTACAGCCGCTGGTACTCACACACGCCACAAAGTATGTAGTTGTTATTGTCGGACTCACTGGAGTGCTAACCGAGGTGGTTAGGGCAGAGTTTGTGTACCAAGTTACGGTTCCACTGCTGCAAGTCGCTGATAAATTTGAACTTTGCCCAACGCAAATGGTTGCAGGACTCGCCGAAGCTCCAGTTGGTGCAGATGGGGTAGGATTTACAGTTACGGTTATATTTCCTGAAGTACTTTTACAGCCAGCAGTACTAACACAAGCTACATAGTAGGTTGTTGTACTTGTTGGACTTACCGGTGAACTTACTGAAGTTGTAAGATTTATATCACTATACCAGGTGGCTGTTCCACTGCTACATGTTGCAGTTAGAGACGAACTTTGGCCTAAGCAAATTGTACTCGGTGTGGCTGCAATTGATGTTGGTGCCGATGGAGTAGGATTAACTGTAACTGAAATGTTACCTGATGTACTCTTACACCCAGCACCACTCACACAAGCTACAAAATAAGTTGTAGTTATACTCGGACTTACACTATTCGAAATAACATTGGTCAATGCTGCATCACTATACCAAGTTGTGGTGCTACCAGTACAAGTTGCTGTTAATGTAGTACTTTGACCCGAACAAATTGTGCTTGGACTAGCCGAGATACCTGTTGGGGCCGATGGAGTAGGATTTACCGTGACAGAAATATTTCCCGAATTACTTCTACAACCTGTATTACTAAGACAGGCAACATAATAGGTTGTTGTGGTATTTGGACTAACCGAACTTGGAATTACATTTGTCAATGCTGCATCGCTATACCATGTGGTTGTTCCACTGCTACAATTTGCTGATAAAGTAGAACTTTGACCTGAACAAATAGTAGATGGGCTGGCTGAAACAGCCGTTGGAGCTGTTGGTGTAGGGTTGACATTGACTGTAACGTTTCCCGGAGTACTTTTACATCCCGCAGCACTTACGCAGGCAACATAATATGTGCTTGTACTTGAAGGGCTAACAGTATTTGAAATTACATTTGTTAGTGCAGCATCACTATACCAGGTAGTAGTACCAATGCTGCATGTAGCTGCCAAGGTTGAGCTTTGTCCTGAACATATAGTACTTGGGCTTGCCGATATACTCGTTGGAGCTGATGGGGTAGGGTTTACATTTACGGTTACACTGCCCGAAGTACTTTTACAGCCACCACCGCCCACGCACGAGACATAGTAAGTTGTGGTTGAGGTCGGACTGACAGTGCTTGAAGTAGTGGCCGTTAGTGCAGCATCAGTGTACCAAGTTGGGGTGCCAGAACTACAGTTTGCCGACAAAGTTGAGCTTTGTCCTGAGCAAATCGTTGATGGGCTCGAAGCAACACTTGTTGGTGGGTTTGGAGTAATGTTTGTTTCTGTTACCGAAACATTTGTATTACGTGTACATCCATTAGCATCTGTTGCAGTAATTGAATAAGTTCCAACAGTTAAGTTATTAAAAGTCCCAGATGGACTTTGTGTTCCTATATTTGGAGAAATACTATATGAGATTGCTCCAGTTCCGCCAGTTGCAGCAATTACTATTCTTCCGTTATTTCCTCCGCTACATGTAATGTTTGTAATGGTCGGTGTTCCGAAAGTTATAGCGGTGGGTTGACTAATTGTAACAGTCGTAAATTTTGTACAAACATTATCTCTTACGTAGAAAGTATATGTGCCAGCTGTTAAACCTGAAAAAATATTACTTGATTGAAAATTACTGCCATCTCGGCTATAAGTCGCAGCACCTGTAGGGGTACCTGTGAAACCTACCGTAGCAGTTGAAGTGCCACCATTACATGTAATTGAAGTTGTATTTGCTGTTGCACCAGTCAGCGTACAACAACCAATGGAGGCCGTACCTGAGTTGGTTGGGAAATTTATGGTAGTTGCACGGTTTGAATAATTTGTAATAACGAGTACATAAACTCTACCTGCTGTTACGGAGGGAATAGAAAGTGCAATATTTGCAGAACTTGTGTAGTCACACGTTAGCGGTGTACTTTGCGTAGCAATACATGCATCATTAACAGTATTTACTGGCCCCCAGATTGCACCGTCAACATCAACATTAGCTGTATTTGTTACAGTAAATGAAACCGAGCCGCTTGTCAGAGGAATAAAATAAAACCATGATTGATTTGGTCTGGTCGAAAGACATCCCCATCGGGTTGACCCCGTTCCTCCATTGGTAGTATTATTAACTAATGCAGGAAATGAAGTGCCACTGCACAACTGGGCATCGCTTGATGTCGATAAAGCTGTACAAGATGCGGCTGGAATATTTGCCAAAACTTTTAGGTTTTTTGTTGGCTGATTTTGTTCTTTGCTGATATTAGTTGCAAGGCTTACAGATACAGATTTCCAGTCACTTACACACCCTGTATTTGGTTCTTCGTATCTGAGATAATAATTTATGGGAATTGAAGTGGGTTTAATGAGTGTGATGCCACCTGGCTCTTTTTCGTGCTTCCATTGTAACTGCACTCCAACTTTTGGACTTTCTTTTGTGCCCAAATAAAAAGGTTCATCGGAGGTTAATTTATAATCGGCAGGTAACGAAGGCAAGCCAGTAAAACTAGGTGTGCTTACACTTATCGTAATTCTATTTGAAGCTTCACTTTCTTTATTGCCTGCTTTAAAAACTGCGTAGTAGGTTGTGCTTTTTTTTGGAGAAACTTTCAGCGTATTGCCAGTACCAACAATCTCATTTGAGCTTGTTTTCCAAATAATTTCACCATCAATAGAGTTTTTAACCTTCAATTCAACACTATTACCAATACAAATTTTGGTAGTTCCAGCAGCTATTTCTGGAGCAATAATTATTGAATCGGGCTTTATGAAATTACTCTCACTCTTAATCCAGTTAATTACTATTGAAGAGTTTAATGTGTTAGTCTTTGCAATTGTTGGATTTGTCACGAACCACACACATAATGAACTACATATTTTAGCTATAAATAATAGTTTATCTTTAATCATAAAATTATTGAAAATTTTAGTTTTTTCTCACTTTAATAGGTTTTTTTTAGAAAGATTCTTTCAAAAAAACTTACTGATAAAATTTATATTTTAGGTTTAATATATCTTGTAAAGAAATAAATGAAGAGGTCAGGTAAAGTTTTTTAGTAAGTACTTTTTTAAGTTGGCGATTTTTTATCATTAGAATTATAAAAATGTAATAGGTAACATAATATGGGCAGAAAACTACAAATATTATTCCATTTTAATACAATTTTACTTCTTAACTTGTCATTATTTTAAAAAACAATCAAATTGATGATTGATGTGCACTTTCAATTGTGAAAATATATGTTATAACCCGTTCTGAGGTTGATAGTTTTAATTTTTTTTATTCCCCATACCACCTTTTTTCTACTTCTCTCGTCTTTTTTATTATTAGCAGGACATTCACATACAGATACTGCACTAAAATTCCCTTTAAAAAACTGACACCATGATTAGAAGAAGCTTTTCTGTAGTTGGCATTATGCTAACGTTTATTTTAGTTTTTCAAGCGTGTAAGACCGATGAAATAACAACCGTTAAAACCGCTACAATTACCGCATTAACTTGTTCGAGTGCAACATTTTCGGCTACTGCTACAAGTGGTGCATCATATACAGGCACGGCCACCGTGCCTTACACCGGTGGCAATGGCGTGGAATATGCCGCAGGCACAGCCGTTGCATCATCGGGTGTAACAGGCCTGACAGCTACATTATCGGCAGGAGTTTTAGCCACTGGTGCTGGAACCGCCAACTTTGTAATAACTGGTACACCAACTACATCAGGCACTGCCAATTTTTCGATAGACTTAGGCGGACAAAACTGCACGCTTTCTTTACCAGTAGCGGTTTCAAAAGCCAGTATTTCAACCTTGATTTGTACGGTTGCACCAGCTATCGGTACAAACGGAACAGCCTATAATGGCACCGTAACAATGGCTTATACTGGTGGAAACGGCGGTACTTATGATGTTTCAACGGCCTCTTCTACGGGTGTAACTGGCCTGACAGCAACAGTGGCCGCAGGCAAATTGGCCAACGGAGCAGGAAATTTGACTTATACAATTTCGGGGACACCAACCTCATCGGGTACGGCTATATTTAATTTAAGTTTGGGCGGACAAAGTTGTACGGTTACGCTCGCCATTGCCGCAGGAACTTCTGGTACTGCAACGGCTGCCAAAGATACGGTTGTGATTGCTTACTCAGGTACGAGTGCTTCAATCAATAATCCGTATGCGAGTTCGGGTGTGGCTGTGGCAGTTAGTGGGGCAGATGTAACCGTCACCTCGACCAATACTACCAAAGAAATTGTTTATTTATTATCGGGAACGGCCACTAAAGGTAGCTTCAAAATTTATAGCGAATACCGATTTAACATTACGATGAAAGGAGTTAGCCTTACCAATTCGGCAGGACCAGCCATCAATATTCAATCGAGCAAAAAAGGTACGATTAATATCTTAGCTGGCACAACCAACAATCTGACTGATGGTGCAACTTACGCCACCAGCAAAGAAGACCAAAAAGGTACGTTTTTTAGCGAAGGACAACTAAGTTTTATGGGAACCGGAACTCTAAACGTAACGGGGCTTAATAAACACGCCATCGTGGCTGATGATTATATTGCTATCAGCGAAGCCAATATTGTGGTGAAATCGGCAGTAAGTGATGGTATTCATGCCAATGATTATTTCCAGATGGATAACGGAACGGTGAATATTACTTCATCAAGCGATGGTATAGTTGCCGAAGAAGGTTACGTGGCAATCAATGGCGGAACAATTACCGTCAATAGTGTTGATGATGGAATTGTTGCTCCCTACGAAGGAACAGACGCCACAATTACACCTTATGTCTTGATAAAAGGTGGCAAAATAAGCGTTACAACAACGGGAGATAAAGGCAATGCTATCAAGAGCGAAAGTTATATGACAATCGGCACGGCGGATGCCATTACCCTCACAGTTTCGGGTAAAGGCTCGAAAGGTATAAAAACTGGTGGAGATTTCACGCTGACCGCTGGAACTATAAAAATTACAACATCTGGAGCGGCATATTATGATACCGAAGATAAAGACATTGCCGCACCTGCGGGTATTAACTGCGACAAAAACTTAGCAATTAGAGGTGGAAGCTTGACAATAACAAGTACAGGCATTGGTGCAAAAGGAATCAATATTGATGGAACGGCAACTGTGAGTGGCGGTACGACCAATATTACGGCATCGGGAGCAAAATATACGTATAGCAGTACAATGACCAGCGAAGCCAAAGGCTTCAAAAGCGATGGTGCTTTTGTGATGAATAATGGCGAACTCACTATTTCAGCCACTGATGATGGACTAAAATCGGGAGCATCAATAACGGTCAATGATGGAACTATCAACGTAACCAAATCTTACGAAGGAATGGAGTCAATCATTATTACAATTAATGGTGGTGTAAGTAATCTACTCGCTTCAAATGATGGATTGAATACTTCTTATGGAACGGTTACTGGTGGGACAGAGGCCAATGACAACAGTAGCTTAACAGTAAACGGTGGAGTGTTGATTGTGGGAGGTTCGGATGGTATAGATAGTAACGGAAATTTGTATATTAAAGGTGGCACAACCATTGTAAGTGGTAATGAAGGAATAGACATAAATGGTAATTTTATTGTGAGTGGCGGAACTTTGATAGCGGGTGGTCCTAATTCAAATATGACAAAATCTATCGGAGCGGCTTCAACGCAAGTTGGAATGTTTATCAAGTCAAGTGCTTCACTACCAGCAACATCAATTATACATATCGAAGATGCGGCTGGCAAAGATTTGGTCACATTTAAGCCGAGAATTGCAACGAGTATTTTCCATTTCTCGAATCCAAGTTTGGCAAAAAATACGGCATATAAAATCTATTTTGGCGGTGCTTATACTGGTGGAAGTTTTGTCGGAAATTCGTCGGGCTGGGGATTGTACACCGGCGGAACTTACTCAAATACTGGAGCAACGCTAAAATCTTCGCCAACTACCTCGGCGTCGGCAACGGTCAATGCCTTGACATTCTAAGAAAATTTTTAAGGTTAAACAAAAAACCGACGCAAGTTTTTCTCGTGTCGGTTTTTTGTTTGGAATTTTTTTGGTGTTTTCAAGTCCCAATTTTTCCTGTTCACTCAAAGTTTTATGAAATAGGCTGATTAAATTCATACATTTGAGATATTTTTTATCAAAATGAATAAAAATTTTTCGACTACGCAGTTTGTTTGGGGAGTATCATTTTTCTTGGCATTGTTTGTCAATTTTCCTATTATTTTTCTGCAATTACCCCGTTTACAGAAGTCGCATATTGCCCAGTTAGATATCGTCATTCAGATTTTTGTTTCTTTGATTTACGCCGTCTTTTTTATTCAATTAGTCTATCGAAATTCTAAAGCGAATACTCCTAAAATACGTCATAGCTTCGAGATTTTGCTGCTTTTGGTGGCATACGTGACGGTACTTTCCACACTCAATATTTTGGTCATTGGCCTTTCTGTAAAAATGATTCCGTCGGTAATCATTAGGGGCGTTTCAATTGCTGGACTTGCCTATTATTTCAGCAAATTCTTGATAGAAACCGACCTCAAAAACGAAATTCTTCTCGAAAACGAACAACTCAAAACCGAAAACTTATTGGTTCAGCTTACTTCGCTCAAAAATCAACTGAATCCTCATTTTTTGTTCAATTCGCTCAATACACTCAGCTGGCTCATCAACGAAGACAAAGAAAAAAGTCAACGTTATTTGCAGAAACTTTCGCAAGTATTGCGGTATTCGTTGAGTATGCAAGAGCAATCGTTAGTACCATTGAAAGAAGAATTGGCCTTGGTAGATAGCTACATTTTTTTGTTGCAAATAAGATTTGGTAATAATTTGCAGATTATCAAAACCATCGAAAATATGCAGTTCAAGATTCCGCCGCTGTCACTACAATTATTAATCGAAAATGCCATTAAGCATAATGTCATTTCAACGGCTTCTCCGCTGAGTGTTTGGATTGAATTGCGAGATAATGTATTGATAGTCAGGAATACACATAAGCCAAAACCAAATTCTGAAGGTACGGGTATTGGCTTAGTAAACCTCAACGAACGCTTCAAGATTTTGGCAGGTCGGGAGGTAGAAATTGAGCAAAACGAGCAAGAGTTTAAAGTAGTTTTACCATTAATACCAGAATGAAAATTGTAATCATAGAAGACGAAATAGCAGCGGCCAATCAACTAAAGTTTTTGCTGAATCAAATCAATACGGAGTATGAAATTATGGTAATCCTTGAAAGTGTGCAGGAAGCAATCAGTTGGTTTTCGGCCAACGGAAGTCCCGATTTGATATTTTCGGATATTCAGTTGGCAGATGGCATTTCGTTTGAAATTTATGAACAAGTAAAAATCAATGCTCCTATCATATTTATTACTGCTTTTGATGAATACGCCATTCGTGCCTTCAAACTCAACAGCGTTGATTATATTCTGAAACCTCTTGATATTGATTCGCTGAGTTTTGCGATTGAAAAATTTAATAATCAGCAACTCGTCAAACAAGAAACCCTCAATGAGCTTATCAAACAGCAGGTTTTCTCCCAAAAGAGTTATCGAAAAAGTTTTTTGGTGCGTTTCCGAGACAAGCTTTTACCCATAAAATCCAGCGAATTTGCTTTTTTCTTCATCGAAAACGGACTTGTATTTGGTCAACTTTTTGATGGCCGAAAACACCTGCTCGATTTCAAACTCGAAGACCTCGAAACCCAACTCGACCCCCAAGAGTTTATCAGAGCCAATCGACAGTATATTTTATCTCGAATCAGTATTGCTGAAATAGAATCTTACGCCAACAGCCGTGCTTTAGTAAAAACCAATCCAAGGGCATCGTTTGAAGTAATTGTAAGTAAAGAAAAAGTGACTTCGTTTAAACGCTGGTTCGAAAATGGCTAAAATGGCGGTTC
>NZ_JBMLRC010000217.1:0-2949 GCF_049241225.1 Emticicia sp. | reverse complement strand
TTCACTGGGCTTTTTTTCCTGTTCACTTTTAAACAGCCCACCCTTACCCAACCAGTTTCATAGTAATTGCGTCTGTGGAGATAGTACCAAGTATTATCAAAACAATAAATTCTATGAAGTTTAAAAACGCATTTTTGAGTCTCACAATCAGTGCTGCGGTATTGGTTCTTGCCTGCGAGAAGTCTGAGGTATCTACCGCTACCTCGGCCACCGTAACAGCCCTAAGCTGTTCATCTACTACATTTTCGGCTACTCCGACGGCCGGTACAGCTTTTACAGGCACAGCCACCGTTTCGTACACGGGCGGAAACGGAGCAGCATATTCGGCAGGCTCGGCAGTTGCATCGACTGGCGTAACTGGCCTTTCTGCTACACTTACTGCTGGCACTTTGGCTTCGGGGGCTGGTTCGGTTACTTTTGCTATCACAGGAACACCCTCAGCCGCAGGTACAGCAGTTTTCGCCATTACAGTCGGCGGCCAATCATGTAGTTTTTCAATGACTGTTTCGGCTGCGGGTAGCGGAACAGGAACCACCACAAGCTCGGCTTGGTCAATGGATACCGACATTGCAGCCATCGTGAAGGCTGCCGAAGACCTAAAGGCAAGCCTTACCTCAACTCAGGTGGCTTCTGTTCAATATACTTACAGCAAAGCACATGCTCAGAAATGGAGTAATTTACCTCAATCTTTGTATGGAAACCGTGTAGGTTTGGCATCCAGTACTTTTTCTACTGCTCAATGGACTGCTTTTTATAACCTTTTAAAAGCAAGTACGGGTTCTGGTGCCAACGAAGGGTATGAAGAGTATGCTGGAATTATCGATGCTGATGATTATCTGCTTGCAAATGGCGGTGGTAGTGGCTATGGTAAAGGTAATTATTACATTGCTTTCTTAGGAACACCAAGCACCACAGGTTTATGGTGTTTGCAAATTGGTGGACACCACGGAACAAATATTTTTACCTATAATGGAGGGAAAATGACTGGCGGCACACCAGTTTTTCGTTCAACAGAACCATACCCTACATGGACTTCTACGAATACGGGCAAAACCGTTCAGCCTTTAGTACAAGAAACCACAGCTTTTGCTAATTTCTTAAAAAGTTTGAGTGCCGCAGAGTTAACTACTGCAAAACGTGCTGCTGCTCAAAATGATATCATCGTTGGCCCGCAAAAAGATGGTACTTTCCCGACCACAAAGACTGGTGTTAAAGCAGGAAATCTAACACAAAGCCAAAAAGATTTGCTTTTGGCAGCGATTAAAACCTATGTCGATGATTTAGATAATAGAGCCGCTGTTGCAGTTTTAGCAAAATATAAAGCCGAACTTGACGAAACCTATGTGTCGTATGTTGGTAGCACTACTATGGATGTAAAAGGAGATTATATCTTGATTGATGGCCCAAGTGTTTGGATTGAGTGGTCGATGCAAAGTGGAATTGTTATCCGAAATGGCGTACACCCGCACTCAGTTTGGAGAGACAGAAAATCTGATTATGGTGCAAATTAATTTCAGTGAGTTAAATTGAAAATAAAAAATAGGGTTGCACGTAGAGACGTTGCATGCAACGTCTCTACCTCGTAACAATTTTTAAAGAGCAATGAATCGAATCAAAATAATAGTTTTAGTAGTATCAATATTCACTTTTTGTGTGAAAGAAGTGATAGCTCACCCAATGCCAAGTTCGATGGTAATTTTGAAAATTCACGATAAACATATTTCGGGCGAATTACAACTGCCTTTGGGCGAACTTCAATCTGCCATTGGTATGGGTGTCAATGATAATTCAGAACGTTTGGTCGAACGTCTGGGCGATTCGCTGAGGATTTATCTACAAAAACACATTCGTCCACGCACATTTGATGGTAAACCATGGAAAGTAGAGTTGGGAGAAATGAAAGTTGTTGAAAGCAAAAGTGAATTATCGGGTGATTATAAAGAATTAGTTGTTGCTTTTTCGATGGCACCACCACCATCTTATGACCTCCGAAATTTTTACTTCGACTACGACGTAATCTTGCATCAAGTAGCCAGCCATAAGGCACTGGTAGCTGTAAAACAAGATTGGCAACAAGGCATCATGCACGAAGACGGGACGCCGTCCGACGGAACGCCGTCCGACACCACCATGCAACAAGTGGGCGTAATTGAGTGGGATGTGGTGAATAACAAACTTAATCCTTTTCAGATTAGCTTGCAGCAAGGAAGCGTTTGGCAAGGTTTTAAAAGTATGGTGTCGTTGGGTGTAAAACACATTGCCGAAGGAACCGACCATCTTTTGTTTCTTTTGGTGCTTTTGCTGCCGATTCCTTTATTGATTAATCAAAAGAAATGGGCTTCGCAGCGTTCGGTTCGAGAAAGTTTAGTGCATATTTTGAAAGTCGTTACGGCCTTTACCGTTGGGCATTCTATCACACTTTTGTTTGGTGCATTAGGTTGGGTTTTTCTGCCCAGTAAATTTATCGAAGTGCTAATTGGCGTATCTATTTTAGTTTCGGCCATTCATGCCATCAAGCCTATTTTTCCAAACCGAGAAATATACATTGCTTTGGGTTTTGGCTTAATCCATGGCCTTGCATTTGCTAATACCTTACAAGATTTAAACCTCAATCCATTCAAGATGATATTGAGTATATTGGGCTTCAATATCGGTATCGAACTCATGCAATTGGCCGTGATTGTGGCCGTTATTCCGTGGTTACTTTTACTAAGTCGCACCTCATTTTATGCTTTTTTTAGAGTATTTGGAGCTGTTTTGGCGGGAGTTGCCGCCCTTGGCTGGATTATCGAACGATTACTCGACGAGCCAAATATTATCACGAATCTCATTGCAAAAGCTGCCAATTACTCTTCTTGGTTACTGGGAATTCTGATTGTAGGCACGGTATTGCTTTATTTTTTAGAAAAAAGTAAGGAAGATATGGCTCGGGCGGTTTAGAAAATGTTT
>NZ_JBMLRC010000216.1:0-10448 GCF_049241225.1 Emticicia sp. | reverse complement strand
ATTTTTATACAAATCAGGTGAATGTTTTGGATAAAAACTTCGCTTCTCCGATTGCCGATGATTGGAAATTTATATATGATTTTTATTTGGCAGATAGTACTTATTTTGGCGATAACTTTTGTTATAAAATTGATTTTACACCTAAAAGGAAGCAAGATTTAGCTTTTGCTGGCTCGATTTGGATTGACAAAGAATCTTGGGCGATTGCCCAAATTGATGCGACAATTACGAAAGATGCCAATCTGAATTTTGTGGAGCGTATTAAAATACAACAAGAACTCGAACCCGTTGGAAATGTGTGGTTTCCAGTAAAAAACAGGATTTTGGTAGATGTCAATGAGCTTACTCGAAATTCGGCAGGAATGCTCTTGAAATTCACCAATTACAATCAAGATATTGTTACGGATAAAGTAAAAGATACAAAGTTTTTTGATAACGGAATTGAAATTGTGCCTGATTATCGAGAAACAGATAATGCTTTTTGGCAAAAAATCAGACCCGAACCTTTTTCCGAAAAAGAGCAAATGGCTTATGCAATGATTGATACCATCAAGAATGTTCCAATCGTAAAGCGTTATACCAACCTAGCTTTGTTGCTATCGAGTGGTTATAAAAAAATCTACACTGGTATCGAACTTGGGCCATTGGTCTATTCAGGTGCAATTAATGATGTGGAGGGGGTAAGAATGCGTTTGGGTTTGCGAACAAATTTTGAGTTTAGTCGTAAATGGGTTTTGCAAGGATATTTGGCTTACGGTACAAAAGATGAGACCTGGAAAATGGGAGGGGAAGTTACCCGAATCATATCTCGAAAACCTTGGACAACGCTTAGTTATAAATACACAAACGATATTGAGCAAGTTGGTTTACGCCATGAAGATTTAGGGTTAAGTTCTGTTTTTTCGGCTTACATGAAATTCGGTACACTAATGCGACCTTTTTATGAAACCGAAAATCGTTTTCAATTTCAGAGAGAGGTATCGAAGGGAGTCTTTACAACTGTAGGTTTTCGGACGCGTAGTTTTGACCCTCTTTATAATTTTTCCTATCGTGAAAAACCAACCTTGGGCGAAGCTTCACCATTGATTACCAATTTTAATACATCCGAATTTTTATCAGAAATTACTTTTGCTCGCGATGAATTGGCAATTGTGAATGATAATGAACGATTGAGCTTCGGAACAACCAAGTCTCCTACCATAACATTTAGATATATCTTGGGTGCAAAGAGCATTTTTAATAGTGATTTTAATTACCACAAGTTATTGGCTAAGTATAGTCACACACTCAATTTGGGTTATTTAGGAAAAACTTATTATAAAGCCGAAGCTGGTGCAATTTTTGGTGCTTTGCCGTATCCTTTACTCAAAAGCCATTTAGGCAATGAAAGCATTTTTATTGTCACAAATTCTTTCAACCTAATGAATAATTTTGAATTTATAAGCGACCGATATGCAGCTGTTCGATATACCCATGATTTTGAAGGCTTATTATTCAATCGTTTGCCTCTGATTAAGCAATTAAAATGGAGAACTTTCACGACTGGTAAGTTCTTGGTGGGGCATCTATCTACTCAAAATCAGCAAATGAACCCATTAGACGCAACAATGCCTTTTAAAGGCCTCGGCACTACCCCATACGTAGAGTTAGGTTACGGAATTAATAATATTTTCAAGGTATTGAGAGTAGAGGCTATGCACCGCCTAACATACACAGATACGCCAAATGTGCGAAAATTTGGCGTGAAATTTACATTTGAGCTTACTTTGTAGCATAAATTTTATTCATTATATCGTTGGCAACCGACGGTTTATAATGATATATTTCATAATAGTTAGCTATATTCTCAGTGTATTCGTTGATTCCAGAAAAATCATAAATATTTTCTTTACCAAAATACTTTTCTAAGGTTGCTAAATCTGTTTGATTGAAATTGTGTTGGTCGTAAGTGGGGCCTAAAACTATCTTGAATTTAGTGTTATCTTTCTTCAAGCTTTCTTTTATCATTGCTAAATACTTCAATTGATAATTTTTTATGACAGGAGCTTGAGGATTTTTTTCTTTACTTCGTTTATAGAAAAAGTCGGGTTGATTATAGTACCCAACCGAATCTTTCTTTATCTGCTCAATATAGCTCGTGAATATGAAATCATTGACAATTGGCGTATAATTTATCTTTCTGAATTCTAAAAACTGCCTCATGTAGTTTTTGAAATTTCCAGTCAATAGATTGTCGTAAAAAGCTACAAAAAAGCCCTTAGAAAAATATGTATTTATAAAAATCGTATGATATTTCCACCATTGAAGTCCACTTACTCGGTAATCTTGCACAAAAACACTACCTAGCGTATCTTGTTCGTAATTGAATAGGCTACGGTCAAATACAAAGAGAACATTTTCGATTTTATTGCCTTTCGATTCAATAAATTTCATTTTTGTTGCTACTCCTGAGATAGTTTCGCAAGAGGCATCGAAATGATAAGGAGTTGAATCTTGGATATGTTTTCCCCATTCACGGGCGTAAAATACACTCGAGCGAGAACTCCCAAAAATGAAAGATTTATAGTTATACTTTTGGTTATTGTTCAGAAAAACTTGGGTTGAAATGCGGTCACGATTCAAACTTTTTGCAAAGTTATCTGGGTACGCATCGTAGGTTCTGATGATTTTAAACGGATCTGTTACAAAATAACCTAAAATTAATATTAATAATGGACTTAGAAATAGGCAGAGTTTTATTGAAAATTTACTTAACATTCAAGAATATGATTTATTAGATTTACTGGACAACAAATTTCTTAAATAATTTTGTATTATCCGCTAAAATGGCTTCAATTATATAATGTCCCTCAGGTAAATCGTTGGTTGGTATAGTAGAGGTTGGCTCTGGATTCGACTTTTTAAATACAATCTTTCCCGTTGCACTTACTATTCTTAATTCAACGATCTGAGACTCAAATAATGCTGCGAGTTTGAGTGGTTCATTTCTCTGAATAGGATTGGGGTAGATTATCAAATCTTCATTATTAGGTGTAAATACCTCTGCATTAGTAGAATTTCGATATACTACTTCGATTATATTGCTGTATGGTGAAAACAAATGCAAGCCTTTTCGACTAATCCTATAATAATATACAACCCCTTTTTTTACTTTATTATCGGTAAATGTGTTATCTGTTGTTGTTGCAATTTGATAAAAAAGATTTGGCTGGAACTGTGCTTTTTCTATGACATAAGTTGAACCTGGACTTAAAATCGGACTCCAAGCTAAATAAATTCTTTTTAGACTTACCGAATCCCAATCACCCGAAAGTGTAATTTTTTCTTCTTCTTTTTCTGGAATGATTTGTTCTGTAATAGGAAAGTCTTTAAATGTCAAGGCCATTAATCCTCTGGAGTTTTTTATTTGAGTCAATCCAGGAAGAACCGTTATAAAATCATTCGTATAATTATCCGGTGTATAGGTTATTTTTTTAGCAGCCGAAGGTTTTTTTAGTTTTAAAATAATATAATTATCTTTTCCGATGCCACTTTCTATATTTCCAGCCTCACCGTCTAAATATATATAATCTTTTACATTAATAGATGGGGCATTAGGGGTCTTCTTTGGTTCATCTTTTGGAAAGAACATTGTTTGATTTTTGTCAAACTCTAAGATTAGACTATCTTTATTTTTATTAAAATAAGCGTATTTGATATTGGGTGAATTGATTTCGATAGTATCAGCACTTGCATGAAAGTCTCTTGCAATTAATCTCGAAACATCATCACCATTCTGTAGATATCCTTCGTATTTATAGTGTAAGCCATCGAACGTAACCGTACCAAAAGTAGAGATGGCCTCACAGTCCTTGTAAATTGCGTTTATATTTCTTTGATAATCTCTTAAATTTCCAGCTTGTGTATTATTTCCAAAATAAATATTATTCTGATAGGTATAAATTTTCCTTAAGGCAGGATAATCCTCATATAGCTGTTTACGAAATTTCTCAAACTTCTTATCATAATCTCCTTTGTAGCCAGGGTCTGTCGCCTCACTTTCACCCTGTCTCCAAACTATCATCTTAACAGTTCGATCTATTCCTGTACCTTTTGCTCTTCTAAGCAGACGCCCATAAATCGTATTTGGGTTATCATGGTTTGCTTCATCTCTGAAACTTAGTTCTTCAATACTTTTATTCCCAACTGATCCATTGAGTATGCCAATCGGAATTTTGTATTTATCAATCAGTTGTTTTTGAATCTGCAGACCAATTAAACCTGCAGCTCCATGATTCCATTTTTTTGTAATGACCCAAGTATGTTCATTTTTTGCTAAATCAGACAAAATAGATCTCCCATATTTGAATTCATCCTTAAATTTTATCAATTCTTCACCTGGTTCGGCAAGTGCATTAGATTGACCATAAATGATAATGTTATCGCCACATACAACTTCGTTTGCTTCTTTTACTAAAACAGAGTCTTTATTACGAAAAGCATAAACTTTGAAGTCGTATTCAGAAAGTTCGGCATTTATTATGGGAGCAAATGAGAATGAAGCTGTAAGGGGCTGATTGGCATATTGTAACTTTTGTTTTTTATAAAAAAATGGGGTTTTATTTTTATAGACCAATAAGGAGATATCAGTTTGGTTTTCGGTGTAGACTTTACCTTCAATTTTAACTTCTGCCAAATTAGAATTATTACGCTGAATCAATTGTACTGACTGTGGAAAGTGGTCGAATATTACAAGAACTTGTCCGATCGAGCTCGATGAGACTATTATAAAAAAGCCAAGTATCAATGACTTCCTAATGAGAGCTGATACTTGGCGTTGTGTTGAGCGTTTATTTGTATTCATTAAGATTCGAAAAATAATTAACGAATATACAACAATTCTCGGTATTTAACTAGTGGCCAGTCTTCATCATCGATTAAAATCTCTAATTTATCGACATGGTATCGTATTTCTTCAAAAAAACCTTTAACTTCATTTCCATAGAGCTTAGCCTGCTCCTCGATATTTTCAAGATTATTGATTCGCTTTCGGGCTTCAGTCATTTCATGAACTAATTTAGAAATGATGGTTACTCGCTCGGAAATTTCTTTAATGATTTTTACGACAGGCTCCGATTCATTATTCAATTCCATGTCTTTTAAGGCTTTAGCTGTTTGAACCAATCGAGTTTGGTATTTCACCGCCGTAGAAACTACGTGATTCATTGCCAAATCTCCAATTAGGCGAGATTCTATTTGGATTTTCTTGATATAATTTTCTAATTCAATTTCATATCGAGCATGGAACTCTCTTTCGGTCAAAACGCCCAAACGTTCAAATATTTCGATAAAATCTTTGTTCAAATAGGCCTTTAATGCCTCCGGTGTGCTTGCGATATTTGATAAACCACGTCTGGCAGCTTCTTCTTTCCATTCATCGCCATATCCATTTCCTTCGAACAAAATCTTTTTGCTTTCTTTGATATATCCTTTTAAGATTTTTACGATCACCTCTTCTTTTTTACCTTCATGATCGGTCATTTCTGCATCATAATCTGCTCTGAATTTTTCCAATTGATTTGCTACGATCGTATTTAGAATCATCATTGGCTGGGCCGAATTGGCCGAACCGCCCACTGCTCTATATTCAAATTTATTTCCTGTAAATGCGAAAGGAGAAGTGCGGTTTCGATCTGTATTATCAAGTAAAATTGATGGAATTCTATTCAAACCAAGTTTGATGTAGGCATTTTCTCCCTTTTCAATCGATACTATTTCTTTATTTTCGAGGTCGTTCAAAACTTTTGTCATTTGAGTACCCAAGAAAATTGAAATAATTGCTGGCGGTGCTTCGTTGGCTCCAAGACGGTGTTCGTTACCTGCAGACGCAATACTTGCTCGTAATAAATCAGCATTATCATGAACCGCTTTGACAACATTCACCAAAAAAGTAACAAAACGCAGACTTTCTTTTGGCTTGGTGCTTGGGCTAAGCAAATTTACTCCCGTATCGGTTCCTAATGACCAGTTATTGTGCTTACCGCTTCCATTGATGCCTGCGAATGGTTTTTCGTGAAATAGAACTTCGAAATTGTGTTTTCGAGCTACTTTTCTCATTAAATCCATCAACAAAATGTTATGATCGCATGCTAAATTTACTTCTTCGAAGGTTGGAGCGACTTCAAATTGTGCAGGAGCTACTTCATTATGACGTGTACGAACAGGAATTCCTAATTTTAATGCTTCAAATTCAAAGTCAACCATAAACGCATTTACCCTTGGAGGAATCGAGCCAAAATAATGATCATCAAGTTGTTGACCTTTTGCTGGAGGGTGGCCAAAAACTGTTCGGCCCGACATCATTAAATCCGGACGGGCATTGAATAAGGATTTATCGACCAAAAAATATTCTTGCTCCGCTCCTAAAGTTGCCGAAACCTTTTCAACATGACGGTCGAAGATGATAGCCACCTCAGTAGCAGCTTTATCAAGGGCATGTAATGATTTTAGTAATGGTGATTTTGAATCGAGTAATTCACCGGTGTAGGAAACAAAAATCGAAGGAATACACAAAGTACCAGTTCCTGCCTCATTATACATGATAAATGCTGGCGAAGTTGGGTCCCATGCCGTATAGCCACGAGCCTCAAAAGTCGCACGGATGCCGCCATTTGGAAATGAAGAGGCATCGGGCTCTTGTTGGGTCAAAGCACTGCCTTTAAACTTTTCGACAGCTTTGCCATCCAGGTTTATATCAAAGAAGGCATCGTGTTTCTCGGCGGAGCCACCAGTGAGGGGTTGAAACCAGTGGGTATAATGTGTTGCACCTTTCGAAACCGCCCAAGACTTCATAGCCGCGGCCACCTCATCGGCAATTTCTCGGTCAATTTTATCTCCACTTTTAATTGCAACCGTAACTTTCATGTATGCCTCTGGCGAAAGCATCGCTCTCATCACTTCATCATTGAAAATGTTTGAACCATAAAAGTCGGTTACTTTTCCAGTTGGAATATCAACTTTGGTTGCAGTTCTGTTTTGTGCTTCCTCAACTGCTTTAAATCTTAATCTTGCCATTTTTTTATTTGTTTACGAATAATATTTCAACTGCTAGAAGGTGGAAAAAAGTTTGATTTTTGTTCTTGTCAATTTGATTTCTGAAAGTGCCTGATAATCAGATAATTATCGGCGTATAACTATATTAAGATTTATAATTATGATTTCTTATCTTATATTTGGGCTAAATTAAGCAAATCAAACAATTTAATGAAAGAACGATTACAATTTCTGTTAATTTATTTTTGCTTTTGGGTTATTTATTTCCTTTCGGCAAGGGTTATTTTTCTGAGTTATCATATTGAAGATACAAAACTGCTTACACTAGAGACGGTTTGGGGAATTTTTTGGAATGGAATTCGTATGGATTTTTCAATGTCAGGTTATTTATCGGTCATTCCATTTTTATTTGTATGTATATCTAATTTTATAAAAAAAAGCCGTCTCGAAAACTGGATATTTTCGTACACCTTTGTAGCAGTATTTTTTATTACTTTAATTGTAGTAATAGATTTACAGGTTTTTAATACTTGGGGGTATAGGTTAGATGCTACGCCCATGCACTATCTAAAATCACCAAAAGAAGCTTGGGCATCAGTTAGCTCATCGCCTTTATTTCAACTTTTTTTAAGTTTTATCATCTTACTTATCATTGCTTCTTATATAGTATACCGTATCATCACCCGCAATATTGATAATTGGAATTATATCGAGAATCTGCCATTTATTCCAATTTCGATTATTTGTTTATTTGCCTTAATTATACCAATCAGAGGAAGTTTAGGCATTTCGCCTATGAATCAAAGTACCGTCTATTTTTCAACCAATAATTTCGCCAATATTTCTGCTATAAATGCACCATGGAATTTCATGAGTTCTATTGTAAATGGTACGTATGATAAAGTAAATCCATTTACTTATTTACCGAAAGAATCGCTTACGGAGAAAATTAAAGAGTTGTATTCGACCTCCAACTCAACACAAAAAGTACTAAGAACTGATCTTAAAAAGCCTAATGTAATATTCATAATTTGGGAAAGCTTTACAAAGAAAGCAACTGAGAAATTGATTGATAGCCAGGAAGTTACACCCAAATTTAATGCCTTAAAGTCAGAAGGAATTTATTTCTCGAATATTTACGCAAGTGGTGATCGTACAGATAAAGGGCTTCCAGCAATTTTAAGTGGTTATCCGGCACAACCGACGGCCTCAATCATAACCGAACCTAATAAATCAGCAAAGTTGCCGGTTTTAAGCAAAGATTTTGGAAATAATGGCTACTCTACCGCATTTTATTATGGTGGAGAAACCGAATTCGCAAATATAAAATCGTATTTGTATGAAGCTGATTTTCAGCGTATTATTAGTAAGCAAGATTTCGACCCGAAAGATTGGAACTCTAAGTGGGGGGCTCAGGATGGTGCTGTCTATAAAAGGTTTTTACAAGACCACGCTAAGTTAAATCAGCCCTTTTTTTCTACTTTACTCACATTAAGTAGTCATGAACCATTTGAGGTTCCGATTGAAACAAAATTTACAGGTAATGATGATGAAGCGAAATTTATGAATTCTATGTATTATGCCGACCAGTCATTGGGCGAGTTTATTGCCGAAGCAAAAAAACAATCTTGGTGGGAAAATACGCTTATTGTGATCATAGCTGATCACGGGCATAGATTGCCCGAAACTGGCAAAAAAGTAGATGATTTTAAGGTTCCAATGCTATGGTTGGGTGGGGCCTTGAGCAAAAAAGGTATAGAGGTTTCTAATGTATACTCACAAATTGATTTGGCTTCAACTGTACTTCGCCAAATAAATTTAAATGCTTATGCCTATAATTGGAGTAAAAACATCTTTGATCCAAAAACCAAACCTTGGGCATTTTTTGCATTTAATAATGGCTTTGGGTTTGTAAATCAATCGAAGAATATAGTGTATGATAATATCGGTCAGAAAGTTATTCAACAAAGTGGATCGATCACAAGCAGAGATCAGGATTTTGGTAAAGCACTTATGCAAAGAATGTTTCAAGATTATTTAGATAAGTAACTCAAATCGTCAGGGTTGTTTTGGAAAAGTCGGTAAAAATTAAAATTTTGCCGACTTTTTTAATTTGAACTAGTTGTCGCTAAAAAATATGAAAAGAATATGTTTATTTGTAAATTCTTTTGCTCCTCTACAATTTTTTCTGCCAACTTTTCTTTAGTAATCAATATCTAAATAAGCATTAAAACTATTTAAAAATAACCTAATTTATTAATAAAAACAACTAACTATGAGCTTAGAATTTAAAGATGGAAGTGTAAAAGGATACGAATATTTGGCTCCAAGTGCCAATGCACAACGCTATCGACCTTCTTCAAAATTACGAGAATCTGCTATTCCTCAGAAAGTAGATCTGAGACAACACATGACGCCCGTAGAGAATCAACAACGATTAAGCAGTTGTACTGCCAATGCGGTTGCGGGTGCTTATGAATACCTAATTAAAAAATATTTAAGCAATAAAGCGTTTGATGTCAGTCGATTGTTTATTTACTACAACGCCCGTCTAAGAGCTGGCGGTCCAATCAAAGATGCAGGAAGCCACATACAATATGCCGTGGATAGTCTCATGAAAGTAGGAGCCTGCAAAGAAGATACATGGCCATACGAAGTGAATAAAGTGAATGAAAAGCCGCATCAAAAATCTTATGAAACTGCCAGTAATTTTAAGATTGAACAGAAGAAATTTATACCAGTAAAACTTGATGACTGGAAAAAAGCTCTTGCTGATGGGTATCCTATTGTGTTCGGTATTGCACTTTTCCCGTCCTTTGATTCCTGTTCAAAAAATCATGGAATTGTTCCGATGCCATCCCCAACTGAAGCATCGAGATCTGCTCATGGGCTTCATGCAATGCTATGCGTAGGGTATTCGGATGTTGATCAAATGTTTATCGTTAGAAATTCGTGGGGTGAAAAATGGGGCGATAAAGGTTATTGTTATATGCCTTATGCCTATGTAATTAATAATAAATTCAATTTAGGTGACTGCTGGATTTTTGGTCGATCGACACCAATCCCCGACGCTGAAGATACTTGGGTAGAAAATAAAAAGTCTATCATCAATGATGGGAAAGGATATGATAAAAATGCATTCGTAGTCTACAGAGAAAAAGACTACAAGAACTTTGATGTATTCGAAACTATAGAAGTGATAGAATATGATGAAGAAGAGCCTGAAGAATTCTATGAACTTGAATATGAGGGCGATGGCGAATTTGACGAAATCTTGTATGAATATGAATCGCAATTTGAAGGCCTAGAGGAGGAAGAGTATGAAGAGGAGGAAGAAGAAGAGTACGAAGAAGAAGAGTACGAAGAAGAAGAGGAAGAAGAAGAAGAGGAAGAAGAAGAAGAGGAAGAAGAAGAAG
>NZ_JBMLRC010000215.1:11831-24431 GCF_049241225.1 Emticicia sp. | reverse complement strand
TGCATTGGTACTTCTCGATTCTGATGCAAACATTCTTTTTACACCGCTACGCATCGCACCAAATGTTTACGATGAATCCGTTTTGGGAGAAGGTATTTTATACACTCACATTCATTGCTCAAGGCTCTTCTTTTCTGAGTCCGAGGGCTTACGGAATCATGCACCGTTTGCACCACGCTCATGCAGACACCGAAGAAGACCCACACTCGCCAAGCTACTCGAAAGGAATATTTGATATGATGTGGAAAACACGTCAGATTTACAATAGAATTCTACATAACCAAGACTCGGTAGAGGCAAAATTCAAGAAAGGCGTGCCGAACTGGAAATTTATGGAGTGGCTCGGCGATTTATGGATTTCACGCATTGCTTGGGGCGTGCTATATACTTTAATTTATATCAAATTTGCTACCGCTTGGTGGATGTTTCTGTTATTGCCTATTCATTATTTAATGGGACCAATTCATGGAGTAATTATCAATTGGTATGCTCACCGCTACGGATATACAAATTTTGAAGTTGACGATACGGCCAAAAATCTTTTACCACTCGATTTACTGATGATGGGTGAATCTTACCATAATAATCACCACAAATATGGTGGCAGAGCTAATTTTGGTTTCAAATGGCACGAGTTCGACCCAACTTATCCGCTTATAAGGCTACTCAATGCCATGAAAATCATTAAATTGAAATTGAATAATGACTTGAAGTATATGTAGGTAGTCCACCGACCACAGTCGATGGTCAATAGTTTTTTTGTTTAACTGCGTTGTATGAAAAACCTTAAAGGTGATTCGGTCCGATGGTCGAATCACCTTTATTTTTTTAGGCAGAAATAAACTATTTTTTTGTTTTCTATCACATTTTTAAACATTTTGCCGTTAGTGAATGCAACAACATTTGCATTATTCAAGAAATAGGCATTACTTTTGACATACACTTTACAAAATATTCTAACCAAATAAACTAAACCTTACATGCAAGAACGTAAATTCTTTGGGCATCCAATGGGCCTCATGGTATTGTTCCTTACCGAAATGTGGGAACGCTTCTCTTATTATGGTATGCGTGCCATTTTGTTTTTATACTTAACCAAAGGAGCAAACGAAGGTGCTTTGGGACTTTCCGAAAAAACTGGCGGAGCAATCATGGGACTTTACATGGCTTCGGTTTATCTTTTGACTTTACCAGGTGGGTGGATTGCCGATAATATCTTAGGACAGAAAAAAGCTATTTGGTACGGGGCATTGTGTATCATGGCTGGTCACTTAATATTAGCCATTCCGGGCTCTCCCGAGGTTTTCTTTCTGGGATTAGCAACAGTGGCAATCGGTACGGGTTTATTAAAAGCCAATATAAGTTCAATCGTTGGCGAGTTATACCCAGAAGGCGGAGCAAGACGTGATGCCGCATTTTCAATATTTTATCTCGGTATCAATCTCGGGGCATTTCTTGGAATGTTTGTCGTGGGATATTTAGGAGAAAAAGTTGGCTGGCATTATGGTTTCGGGGCGGCAGCATTTGCAATGCTTTTTGGAGTAATTAACTTTAAAGTAAACGGCAAATACCTTGATGGAGTAGGAAACGCTCCAACACAAAAATCTTCTTTTACTTATTTATATGTAGTAATTGCTGCTCTTGTATTGGTTGCAGTTTTACTTATATCGGGAGTTTTAGATAGTGTTGCACTGGCACAGTATATGAAATATGTCATTATTGCCATTACAATTTTCTATTTTGCCTACATCGGTTTTATTGATTCTTCGCTTACAGTTATCGAACGCAAAAGAGTTGGTGTACTTTTCATATTATTCATTGGCATTTCGATTTTCTGGTCGGGTTTCGAGCAAGCTTCTACAACATTAACGATATTTGCCGACCGCCACACTGAGCGTAGTTTCTTAGGCATGGAATTGCCTGCCTCTTGGCTACAAAATGCCAATTCGATGTTTATCCTTATCTTCTCTGCTCCGATGGGTGCTTTGTGGATTTACCTGAATCGTAAAAACTTAAATCCGAGTGTGCCAATCAAATTTGGCTTGGGTTTGGTACAAATGGGCTTAGGATTTTTTGTGATGTATCTGGCAGCTCAAAGAGTTTTAGATGGCTCAATGGCTGGTCTTGGCTGGCTTTTCTTCACTTATATGTTCCATACACTTGGTGAACTTTGCATTAGTCCGGTTGGCTTGAGTTCATATACTAAACTCGCTCCTAAAAAATATTATAGCCAACTCATGGGTTTATGGTTTGTTGGGGCGGCTCTCGGAAATCTTATTGCGGGCTTATTTGCTGGAAACTTCGACGAAAACAACGTAGCGGCCATGCCCGATTTATTTCATCAAGTATTTTTAATCGGAATGGTTTCAGGTTTAGTTTTAATAGTTTTATACAAACCAATAAAAAAATGGATGGGCGGCATCGAATAAAAACCTTTGCTATTTCCGATAAAAAACCTTTTTTTTGCTGAATAATTCTTGAAAGTCCACGGTCGATAGACCACCGTCCATAGTATCAATTTAAAAAACTGTAGACTATTGACCATCGACCGTGGACTAAAAAACTACCCATAAAAAATGGCAAAATTTAGTACGAGTTCAAAAACTGACATCTTTGTTCATATTGGCATAATCATTGCCTTATTTTTAGTGTTTTTCTTTAGTTTTTTCTTTATTTATCTTCCGTGGAGCACCAATCATGGGCAGTCAATCACCGTACCTGATTTGAAAGGTATGACAATCGAAGAAATGGAAAAAGCCCTTGATGACCGTGACCTCGATTATGAAGTAAGCGACTGTACATTTGTGGCAGGAGCAAAACCACTTTCGATTCTGACACAATATCCGAAATCGGGTTCGAGCGTAAAAGAAGGAAGAAAAATTTATTTGACAATCGTGACCGCAACTGCTCCGATGGTGAAATTGCCAGATGTTTTTCAACGGTCAGAATCAAGTGCTAAAAATCAATTATTATCTGCGGGATTGATAGCAGGAACAACCGAAATGATTCCGGCTTTAGAAGAAAATACAGTTCTAAAAGTAAAATTTAACGGTCAAGAGATAAAGGCAGGAACACTTATTCCGAAAGGCTCGACGGTTGTATTTGTGGTAGGCGATGGCCTTGGCGATCAAATGGTAGAAATACCAAACTTGGTTGGAATGGCGGCTGATGAGGCAGAAATATTAGTTTCGGGTCAAAATTTAGTTTTATCGAAGCGATATGTCGGTGCTGTCGAGGGTTATGCTGATGGCACAATTGTAAAGCAAAGACCAGCCGCCGAAGGTAATAAAATTCATATCGGTGACGTTATTGATGTAGAAATAGCTGGTGATGCTCCATCAGAAGAACCTATCCAAGACAATAATTAACGTGTTAATGAATCGTTTAATATGAAAATATTTTTAAACAACAGACCTGTAAGTATTTGCAGGTCTGTTATTTTATTAGTGCTTTTTAGCTCACAACTTACTTACGGCCAATCCATTAAACTGCCATTTTTCGATGATTTTTCGCAGACAACTTCCGCTACACCCAACCCAAATCTTTGGATAAATGGAGGTGTAAATATCAACAACTCTTTTCCAATTAATCAGCCATCAGTCAACGTGGCAACTTTCGATAGCCGAAATTCAGCTGGAAAACCTTATAATTTCTCCAATAAATTTGCTTACGGAACTACCGATACCCTAACTTCTCGTTCGATTGATTTGTCGGGACTTACTCCAGCCGACTCAGTTTATCTCAGTTTTTATTGGCAAGCAAAAGGCCTGGGCGAATTACCCGATAATGATGACTCGCTGGTAGTATCATTTCTGAATAACAAGAATCAATGGCAAACTATCTGGCGACAAGAAGGAGTAAACAAAGATATTTTCACACAAAAACTACTGGTAATCAATAAAGTAGAGTATTTACACCAGAATTTCCAATTCAGATTTGAAGCTCGTGGCCGTCAGTCAGGAGCTTTTGATATGTGGCACGTTGATTTTGTTTATTTGAACAAACAAAGAAGCCGCAAAGAAAAATATGTGCAGGAAGTTGCGATTCAAGGCTTTAAAAATAACTATCTCAAACGATATTCGGCCATGCCTATGGCTCAGTATTTGATTAATCCCGAAAAAGAAACAAATGATTCGGTAGTTGTAAATATGAGTAATTTGCAAGGCTTAGCCCGAACCGTACAGTTTAATTTTAATGTTATAGATACTGTTTCAAAAACAAGCTATCAGACAACCAGCAATCCTCTCGGAGAATTCTTTGAATTTCCGAGTAAACCAAGGGTTAATAAACTTACAAAAATCAGAAGTTTTAAACAGAAAGGTGCAGTTTTAAAACTCACACAGAAGTTTACTTATGAAGAACAAAATCTAATCAGAAACGACACAACTACCGTCATTCCGCCAAGCTTTGCTCTGAGCAACGACTCACTCTCTAATTATACGCCATTGCTCGACTACTACGCCTATGATGACGGTACAGCCGAAACAGGTGCAGACACCGACCAAAGTTTGGGTAAAGTTGCAGTTAGATTTATACTAAACAAGCCAGATACAGTAAATGCTGTAAACTTTAATTTCACACCCTATTTCAAAGACATTACGGGGCAGACATTCCTGCTACAAATCATGAATAGTGCCAACGGAAAACCGGCAAAAGTTTTGCATCAACAATCCGTTAAAGTGGCTTATCCAAGCAGTATCAATGGGTTTGTGAAATATGAACTCACCAATACAAATACAGTAAAAGATACTTCCAAAACTGCCGCTGGTGAACCTCCGATTGTGAAAGACTCGACCATTATATCTAATGCAAATATCGCTGTGAAAGACACCTTTTATGTGGCCTGGACAAAAGTAAATGAAGATGTAATCGGTGTAGGTGTTGATAAAAACTATGACTTCGGAAGCAATATTTTTTATAGTTTGGGAAATGAGTGGGTACAGAATAAATCGCTGAAAGGCAGCCTGATGGTCAGGCCAATAATGGGCTTTAAAGCCAATAAAGATAAACGAGTGAGTAATCCACTGGCCAACGAACCAAGCCTTGATAGCCAATTCAAGGTTTTCCCGAATCCTACAACAGGGATTTTACGATGGAATTTTGAAAACATTCAATCAATAAGTATTTTTGATGCAACTGGTCGAGAAGTATTCTATAAAAAGACTGATAGTCAAGAAATTAGCCTAGAAAATCTACCAGAAAACATTTATTACATCAATTTTTCGGATGGAAAAAAGAATTTTATTCGTAAGATTATGGTTGTGCATTAACAGTAAGCAGTTATCAGTTTTCAATTCTTTTTTAGAAACTTAACAACAATAAAATATATTATCATGGAAAAAAACTTTGATATAACAGTAGAGCAATTAAAAGAGCTAATCGAGGGAGAAAACCCAATCAACCTTTTTGATGTACGTGAAGAATACGAATACGAAGATGATAATTTAGGTGCAAAACTCGTACCTTTGGGCGAAATCCCTGATAGGCTTGAAGAATTTGAGGCAGTTAAAGGACAAGATATTTATATTCACTGCCGTAGCGGTGCAAGAAGTGGAAAAGCAAAACAATTCTTGATTTCGCAGGGTTTTGAAAATGTACACAACGTTTTGGGTGGTATCATGGCCTACCGTGAAATGGAATAAAAAGGCCTGCACCACAGGTCTTATTGCAATATTTATAAATTTCATCCAACATGTTATCTGACTTTGGTATAATATTATTGGCAATCATTTTGGCGGCAGTAGCAGTGCTTGCTGTACTGGGTATTGCGTGGATACTACGCCCCAACAAGCCAAATGAAGAAAAACTAACAACCTACGAATCGGGTGAAGACCCAATTGGTAATGCCAATGTTCAGTTTAATGTAAAATTTTATATAGTTGCTCTGATTTTCATTCTTTTCGATGTTGAATTAGTTTTCTTATTTCCTTGGGCTACAGTTTTTGGCAACAAACAGTTTATTCAAGATACAAACGGACTCTGGGGTTGGTTTACACTGGCCGAAATGGGTATTTTTATTACGGTTTTAGCACTTGGCTTGGCTTACGTTTGGGCAAAGGGCTATCTAGATTGGGTAAGGCCAGAATATCGAACTCCGAAATTTAAGAGTAAGATTCCGATGGAAATGTATAATCAAGTCAACGAAAAATACGCTGATAAATAACAGTACACAGTTGATAGTCAACAGTTTACGTTAAAGTATTGATATTTTTTAAAAACACGTTTATTTTAAGTCAATAACTGAATGGATTTTGAAACCCTCGAAAAAGAGGCACATATAAAAACAGGCGAGAGCGAAGTTATTCTGACCTCACTCGATGAGCTAACCAACTGGGCAAGAGCAAATTCGCTTTGGCCAATGGGTTTTGGGTTAGCTTGCTGTGCCATTGAAATGATGGCCACTTATGCTTCATCTTACGACCTTGAGCGTTTTGGAGTTTTTCCACGAAACTCGCCTCGTCAATCAGATGTAATCATTATTTCGGGAACAGTTACTTTCAAAATGGCTGACCGTATCCGTCGTTTATACGAACAAATGCCCGAGCCGCGATACGTGATTTCGATGGGAAGCTGCTCAAATTGCGGCGGACCTTACTGGGAACACGGCTATCACGTAGTAAAAGGAGTTGACCGAATTATTCCCGTTGATGTTTACGTACCCGGCTGCCCTCCTCGCCCCGAAGCATTGATTGGTGGAATTTTGAAATTACAAGAGAAAATTAAAAATCAGAGCCTTTCAGAACTCAGAAAAGACGGTTAAAATACTGACTATAAGCTTATTTACAAAAAAACAAAAGTGATAACTCGAATAGAATTATCACTTTTTTTTATTCTGAAAATGCTAATAATTTGTTAATCCGTTCTTTTCAGACAAGAAGAAACGAGCAAAAAGCATTATATTGCAAAATCATTTTAAGTATATACTAAAAACTTACAAACCATGAAAACCTTCCTAAAATACATTGTTTTAGCCTCGGTTATTTTTACAATTTCATGCTCAAAAAGTGGCACAAAAGCTCTTGAAAAAGGCAATTATTACGAAGCAGTACTACAATCAGTTGAAAAACTAAAAAAAGATAGCGATAATAGCAAAGCTCTCGAAGTGTTACCAACTGCTTATAAAAATGCACAAGAAGAATTTACAAGAGATATTGCTCGTGCCAGAAATGCCAATCAGCAGTTTCGTTGGGAAAACATCTTAGAGTATTATAACAAGCTCAATAAAATGCAAGAAAGTATCGAGCGTTGCACGGCTTGTCGCCGCATTGTGAGTCCGCAAACTTATTACAGAGAAACCGAAGAAGCCCGTGATAACGCTGCCGCCGAACGTTACGCTGTAGGAAATGACATACTTAGAAGAAATAATGTAAGCAAACTCGATGCTCGTGCTGCCTATGACCACTTCGAGAAAATCACTATTTTTGCTCCAAATTACAAAGACGCCCGCAACCGATTGGAAGAGGCCCTCAATTTAGGGTCGGTTCATGTAGTGGTTGAGCAACCAAAAATTAATTCACGTTTATATCAATATAGCAACGACTATTTTCAGGATAAAGTAGAAGAGTTTTTACGTACGAATCGACGAATCAATAAATTTATCCGATTCTACGCACCCGAAGAAGCGAAAACTGTAAAACTAAGACCCGACCACGTTGTTCGACTCGAAATCATTGATTTTGTAGTTGGAGAAACAAATATTGCAACTGACCGCCAAAATGTAACAAGCAAAGACAGTGTAAAAACCGGCGAAGCTACCGTTAATGGCAAAAAAGTACCCGTTTATGGCAAAGTAAATGCCACCATCATTAAGTCTCGCAAAGCTGTTCGTTCGAGAGGTATTCTTTCGATGGAAATCTTTGATTATCAGACAAATAAGACACTCTCTCGTGAAGAAATACCTGGTGAATATACATGGGTAAACGAATGGGCAAGTTTCAATGGCGATGAAAGAGCCTTGACAACAACCGAACTAAACATGACTCGCAGCCGTGAGCAATTACCACCTCCGCCACAGCAATTATTCATCGAATTCACAAAACCAATCTACGACCAAGTTACCTCAAGAATCAGACGTTTTTACGATAAATATTAAAATTTTGCTCGTAGGAACGTCCAAATTGGACGTTCCTATAATATTCATCAACATCTGTGAATTTTTATTAGTAAGTAAATCTAAATCACTCCGATTTAATCATTAAATTTACCTTATGGTAAAAAGAACTATTAATAAATATTTAATTCATCCTTAATTTAAAAAACTATGTTCGACCGAAGAGACGCCCTCAAATCAATTATTGTTGGTGGGGCAGCCAGCATTTTTTCACCGAATACATTACTGGCAAGTACTGCCCCTGCGAAAGAAAAACTCGGAATTGCTTTAGTAGGTTTGGGCTATTATAGCACTGATTTGCTCGCTCCTGCCCTGCAAACAACCGAAAAATGTTACTTAGCAGGAATCGTGACTGGTTCGCCAGAAAAAGCTGAAAAGTGGAAACAGAAATACAATATTCCCGATAAAAACATTTACAACTACCAAAACTTCGATTCGATAGCCAACAACCCAGACATTGACGTGGTCTATGTGGTTTTACCGCCTTCGATGCACAAAGAATATACCATCAGAGCTGCAAAAGCAGGTAAACATGTTTTCTGTGAAAAACCTATGGCTCCGTCAGTAAATGATTGCTTAGCTATGATAAAAGCCTGCAACGATAATAAGGTGAAACTGGCGATTGGCTACCGTTGTCAACACGACCCCAATACGCAGGAATTTATGCGAATAACCAAAGAAAAACTCTATGGAAAAGTCAGAATGGTTGCCTGCGGAACAGGATATTTCGATAATCGTACTACACACTGGAAACAAAATAAGGCTCTCGGTGGTGGTGTAATGGGCGATATGGGTGTCTATGCCCTTCAAGGTGCAAGACTCGCCACAGGCGAAGAACCAATTGCAGTTACGGCACAAGCAAGCACTACTCGACCAGAAATTTATAAAGAAGTAGAAGAAACAATGATGTTTCAGCTACAATTTCCGAGCGGTGCGTTGGCAGCTTGCCACACAAGTTTTGGCATTCAGATGAATTATTTGCAAGTAAATTACGAAAGAGGCTGGCTCAAAATGGATTCACTCTCTAATTATTCGGGCAATAAAGGAAGCCATAGCAAAGGAATCATTGATTTTCCGCTGAAAAGCCAGCAGGCCAAACAACTCGACGAGGATTGTATGGCATTAATGAATTCGACGCAATTAATTGCCCCAGGTGAAGAAGGTCTGCGAGATATAAAAGTGGTAGAAGCCATCTATAAAGCTGCAAAAAATGGAGGAACGGTGAAGATTTAATTAGTCCATGGTCGATAGTCAACAGTCCACAGCTTATTGATTTTAAACAACTGTGGACTGCCGACCACTAACTGTAGACTTTTTTTATGCTTCCACCAATCTCTCTCCCGAAAAATGATGTTGAGGCTCTTTAAATAAAATATTAAAAGTTGTCATTGAGCCGTAGCATCGAGTGATATATTGCTGAATATTCACTTTTTCTTCGTCGTCCATACTACTGGCGTTTACACGTTGTTCTAAAACTCGCAGTCGGTCACGCATCATCACGATTTTGTGAAAAAATACATCAATCGGAATCTCTTTCGATTGTAAATCGCGGCGTCCTGGCTGTAAAATCATTTTTCCACCCTTCCATTTATCGCCCAACGGCACAACTTCGGTGGCATCCATCCAGCGTTGAAGAATTTTTGAAAGATTTCGTTCAACGTCAAACAAACTCACCATATCGTGCGATGGTTCGACCACTTCCAGCACTTCAAATGGATAATCTATTTTGATGTTTTTTGTTCCTATCTCTACGAAGGTAATAACATAAACATCTGATTTAAAATTAATTACGACGCCGACACCATACTCTGGGTGACGTACTCGTGAGCCGATTCCAAGGATTACATTTGCCATAAACTGTGGTGCGAACTTCCAGTTCGCCGTAACGTAAGTAATAAATTCTGTTTTGAACAACACAAACAAAATGCCAAAAAAAATTTATTTCACAAGGAATATTTTTAGGTTAACCTAAAAATATATTTAGCTTTATTTTGAATATTAATTTTATTCATCAAACTTTGTATTCAGAATTACCAAAATCATGAAAAACATATTTTCAATATATATACTTTTATTACTCAATACCATCGCATTCACTACTTTGGGAAGCGAAATCAGAGGAATTATCGTCAATAAAGATAAAGCTGTCAGTTTTGCCAGTGTCACCATTTTAAATACTAAAATTGGTACTCAAGCCGATGAAAACGGCAAATTTATCATCAAAAACGCTCCGATTGGCAAGCAAACGATTCAGGTTTCAAGCATTGGCTATAAAACTAAACAACTCACTATCAATATTTTAGAAGATAAAAACAATAACCTAAATATTGAAATTGAAGAAGAAAACGCCCAACTCAATGAAGTAGTGGTGTCGGGTACGATGAAAGAAACCAGCATCAATGAGTCGCCCGCTCCTATTCAGATTCTAAACCCAACATTTTTTCGTAAAAATCCTACGCCGAGTTTATTTGAGTCGCTTTCGATGGTCAATGGTGTGCGTCCGCAACTTAACTGTAATGTTTGCAACACGGGCGATATTCACATCAACGGCATGGAAGGCCCATACACAATGGTAATGATTGATGGAATGCCAATCGTTTCGGCCTTGTCGTCGGTTTATGGTTTAAGTGGTATTCCAAACTCGATGGTTGAGCGGATTGAGGTAATGAAAGGTCCCGCATCTACGCTCTATGGCTCAGAGGCTGTCGGGGGCTTAATTAATGTTATTACAAAAAACCCTTCAAAAGCACCGAAATTTAATTTCGATTTCAATACCAGCAGCTATCTTGAAAATAATTTTGATGCCAGTGGAAAGACCCAAATCGGCAAATTTGATGTGCTTTTCTCGGGAAATTATTTTCTTTTCAATAAACGTTGGGACATTAATCAAGATAACTTTACGGATATTACGCTTCAAAACCGAACTTCATTATTCAATAAATGGTCAATGCGACGCTCACAAAATCGAGTTTTCAATATTGCAGCTCGGTATATTTACGAAGACCGTTTTGGCGGAGAAATGCAATGGCAAAAAGCTAATCGTGGCGGAAGCGAAATTTACGGAGAATCTATTTTCACGAAACGCATCGAAATGCTCGGGAGTTATCAACTACCGATTGATAATCAGGAAGTTACGCTCAATTTTTCGTTCAATCAGCACCAACAAAACTCGGTTTACGGAAACACTTTGTATTTGGCCACCCAACGAATTGCTTTCGGACAATTATTATGGGACAAAAAACTCGGCAAAAACCACGATGCACTTTTGGGAGCAACATTCCGACATACTTTCTATGATGATAACACGCCAGTGACTCAGATTTCTGACAATCAAAATGTTCCGGATTTAATTAGTTTACCGGGTATTTTCATTCAGGATGAAATAACGGTTTCGAGCAAAAACAAAGTACTTATTGGACTAAGATATGACTATAATTCTAAACATGGCGGTATTGCAACACCACGATTCAACTGGAAATTTACGCCCAATAAAGACAATATTTTTAGACTGAGTTTGGGCAATGGTTACAGAGTTGTGAATCTGTTTTCGGAAGACCATGCTGCTCTTACGGGATCCCGTAAGGTATTGATAGTAAACGAATTAAAACCCGAACGCTCGTATAACGCAAACCTCGACTACCAACGATTTTTTACTTTCGGAAATGGCTACGGAAACATTCAACTCAACGGATTTTATACGTATTTCTCCAATAAAATTATTGCTGACTATGACCAAAATCCCGAACTGGTGGTATATGATAATCTGAAAGGCTACGGAATTTCGAAAGGTGTGGCACTCAACGCTGAATTTAATTTTACATCAAGTCTGAAAATATTTGCAGGATCAACCTTAATGGATGTTTATAGAAAAGAAAATAACCTTAAAATCAACCAAATTCAAACGCCACATCTAACTGGAAACTACGCCATTAGCTACTCATTTAGTAAAGCTCAACTGACTTTCGACCTAACTGGAAATCTATACAGCCCGATGCGTTTGCCAGTGGTTAGAGAGTACGGCGATACTCGCCCCGAATATTCGCCGTGGTTTGGTATTCATAATATTCAAGCCACCAAACGTCTTTCTAATGGTTTGCAGCTCTATGGAGGCATCAAAAACTTCACAAATTTTCTTCCCAAAGCCCCAATTTTTAGCCCTGACCGACCTTTCAGTGAGCAATTCGACCCGAGTTATAATTATGCCCCTCTACAAGCCATCAGAGGATTCGTAGGGGCAAGATGGAGTATTTTTTAAATTATCGGATTTTGCATAAAAAGCAATTGATTTTGCATAAAACTAAGTTTTTACTATAATTTTCTTAGAAAAAATCAACCAACAAGCCTTTACTATCCGTTATATTTGCACAGAAATAAAAATTAACTATGATAAATAAAGTAATTAGTGGTGCAAAAGAAGCAGTTGCCGATATTCAAGATGGAGCAACACTCATGCTCGGTGGCTTTGGACTGTGTGGGATTCCAGAAAATAC
>NZ_JBMLRC010000215.1:6160-11731 GCF_049241225.1 Emticicia sp. | reverse complement strand
AACTTAGGCATTGGAATTCCTACGTTAGTAGCCAACTATATTCCAGAAGGCATCAATGTTGTGCTACAATCAGAAAATGGATTGTTGGGGATTGGGCCTTTTCCGACCGAAGATAAAGTTGACCCCGATTTGATCAATGCTGGTAAACAGACAGTTACAGTGCTTGATGGCTCGGCTATTTTCAGTTCGGCCGAGAGTTTTGCTATGATTCGTGGTGGACACGTTGACTTGACGATTTTGGGGGCAATGGAGGTTTCTGAAAACGGCGACATTGCCAACTGGAAGATTCCGGGAAAAATGGTCAAAGGTATGGGTGGGGCAATGGATTTGGTGGCTTCGGCCGAAAATATCATTGTTGCCATGCAGCATGTCAATAAAGCTGGCGAATCTAAATTATTGAAAACTTGCAGTTTGCCAATAACAGGTTTGCGTTGTGTGAAAAAGATTGTTACCGAATTGGCTGTTTTAGAAGTATTGCCCGAAGGTGGTTTTAAATTACTCGAAAGGGCCCCTGGTATTTCAGTAGAGCAGATAAAAGCTGCCACTGAAGGAAAGCTAATAATTGAAGGAGAAATACCAGAAATGGAATTCTGACATTGAAAGGTCGAAGATTGAGAAAAAAAACAACTAGAAAGCTCTTCTTCACTCATAATCAAATCTACAAAAAAACTGCCTTAAAAGTTACCATCAAATTACTATTGGTTGACCTTTAAGGCAGTTTTTTTATACTTATTACATGTTTTATCTGATCGGGAAACTAATTCCTACGTTCAGCGTGAATGCTTTATTTTTAAAATCAGTGGCATCAGATGTAGTAACATCAACAAAACCACCGTTGTAGCCAGCATCTACATTTAACCAAGTTCTATCGCTCAGTAGGTAATTAAATCCTAAACCTAAAACACCACCAAAATCACTTTTTTTATAATAGGGTGTTCCGTTTCCTTCTACCACGGCGTCACCACTTTTATGATTCGAGCTTAACAGGCTTGCTCCGTAAAGTCCAGCGTATACTTTTGGTCTAAATGTTTGCCCATTATTACCAAAATAATAAACACCTGTAACAGGTAATTGAATGTAATGTAAGCGATTGATATCTTCGTTAAATGTATATGAACTACCTAACTGAGAGTAAATAAGTTTGGCATTTACACCGAAGTGCTCATCAAAACTATGATTGATAAATCCACCTACCGCCAAACCAGCTAAAGGTTTAGTATTTGGCTCTCCGGTAAAAGTAGAAACATTAACCCCAACTAGTGGTCCGATTGATGTTGTCTGAGCTTGTGTGGCATTAAAACCTAATAATGTAATGGCTATTGCAAGTGTGAATCTTTTTAAATTTTTCATGATACTTTCTGTTTTAATTTAATGGTAATTCTAAAAATTTTAATTTAAAGTTGTGGGTAAATTTAAGCCGCATCTTTAGTTGAGGAAACCAATCTGATACCTGCGAAAAAAAACATTGCTCCTAAAACTCCTCCTAATATAATTGCCTTTATATCTGCTTTTCCGACTGAATTGTCCATGAAAGAAATGCCAGCATAAATTAATCCTGCAATTCCTAATAGCGTAAGAAGAGTTCCGAAAATTCTTTTAACATTCATAATATTTTTAGTTTGTTGATGTGTTTGATGGCGATAGAGCTTAAAATATTGTTCCACCCACATTCTACCTAATAAAACACTTAATGTGGGGATGTTTTTGCTCAATCATCGAATTAGGAAATTTTCACTTCTAGAAAAATGAGCAATAATGGGGAAAAAGCCATAAAAACTGTAATTAACGCCAGCAGGAATAAGTTTTTTAGGCTCAATATCAGATTATTAAAATTCTCAACTATTAAACATAAAAAAAATGAGCACTAATAAAATTATAGGAATAATACTTATTGTGGGCAGCTTAATTGTTGGTTACTACGGTATAAATAAAGTTTCTCAGAATGATGCCTCAGTAAAAGTATTAGGATTAAAAATTGATGCGTCGAATGAATCGGGCAAAAACCAAGGATACATTTATCTTGGTCTTGCAGCCGTAATGTTTATCGGAGGGATATTCACACTTAATAGAAAAGATGCCTAATTAATGTAGATATTTTTAATTGAAATAATTATACATACAACATTCAAACTAAAAACAAATAAAACAATGAAAACCTCAAAATTATTGATTCTTGCCCTTGGCATGACGATCGCACTCGGTGCGTGTAAGACCGCAAAAATAAGCTCGGTTCCATCTACAGCTTATCAAACAAATGTAATTGCTACCGAAGATTTACAGGATTTAAAATACCCACTCGCTGACTCGGTGATGAAATATTCAATGAAAGGTAGTGCAGATGCAATTTTAACCAATGAAATGGTAAATTTATCCAGACAAATTACCGACAACATGCTAGATAAAGTATCAGTTTCGCAATACGGACAAGGTGTAGTGGTTTCACTCAACAAAGGAAATGTTTTTGGAGTAGATGATTATACGCTAAATGAAGATACTAAGACAATACTCCGAAATCTGGCGTATAACCTTAATGAGAATAAAGAAAGCTATATTGTAGTATTTGGTAGAGCCGATGCAACCGGTAATGCTAAACATAATCAAGACTTAGCTTATAAAAGGGCGGCTTCAGTAGCCAATTATTTATTCGGTTGTGCCATTGATAAAAATAGATTATTTGTAGAAAGTTTTGGCGAGAAATACCCAGATTACGCAAATAATTCGAAACTAAATATGAATAAAAATAGAAGAGTAGATTTATTAATTATTCCTTCAAACGAAATACGTGAAAGTGCAGGAAAATAGTTTTTCGAAGTAAGGTGTCTCAAAACTTTTGGGGCACCTTCTTATTTTATCCTATCTCCTAAAAGTTTTCTTCTTCTAAAACCTGATTATTCTTCGAGAATTTAATGTAATCAACCGAGCCTAATCCTTTGAAACCAATATATGAGGCCTGGAGCAATCCTAGTTTTTCCGAAAAATTTGAATGAAATACGAGTTGTTCATCAATAAAAATGTGCACTTGCTTATCCTTAAACACAATCTTAAGCTGCACATAGTTATCCAGATTAATTCCCAACTTACTCAAATCAGATGTTTTGCCTTCTACCTTCGTATTGCCCAAAACTACATACGCAAAATGCGAACATCCTTTTTGTGTGAAGTTAATCGCGAAGTTATGATTTTCGCAAGTAAAACCTACCACAACATCATTACAATTGATTCCGCCTTCAGCAACTGGATTTTTGAAACGAGTCTCATAGATCATATCATCGCCGACAAGCTTTCTATCAAAATTTGAAACTTTTTTAACGAATGAATAATAAGTTGGAAGATCCTTAACAGCCTTGGGCAAGTATTCTTTTGAAATATGAGCTACACCATTTTTTTTCCAAAGCTCCGAAGGCAGGTAGTTTATTGCTTCATAGCCCGATACCCAGCCTACAGAAGGAACAACAACTTTTAATGAATCTAAAATTTTTCCATCAGCTACCAATTTTACCCTCCGAACAGTAGGATGCATAAAACAAATCGAAACCTTATTTTTTGATTTGTCAAGCTCAACCGTATCTTTTTCACCAGACCACAATGAATAATCAAGATAAGCTTTATCAAAGTTTAGGTGATTAAAATTATAACTAAACTTTGCTGTCATGGGTGCTTTAGTATTTTCATAAGTTACTATTTCAAGCTTCCCTTTCAGTGGTCCATTCAAATATTTTTTCCTCCAAACATAGCCGATCATAGTCAACAAACCTATAATCAAAAAAATAATGCCGATACTTCGCCAATTAGGTGTTTGTTTATTTTCGATAACCGTAAAATCAGCATTCTCTAAAAAATCTTGATAATTTTTATAACCTAAGTAGAGGGCTAAAAAATTACGGGTTGCTTGTTGAAACGAGGTTTCTTTATCACGCTCTTCAAAAATTCTGCGTAGGGTTTGGTCGCTTACCAAATAATCTTTCAGCTTATTTTCAGGAATATTTTCTCTATTTTTTTTCAATATTACCCCAACCAAAGCAGTAAGATTTATGCTCTCAAAATCATTTTTTTTAATTGGCAAATAGGAGTCACCAAAGTCTTGGATGACTTTCTCAATAAATTTTTGTCTTAAAATGCTTAAAAAATGTATATCCACAGCACAAATCAATTTTTAGTTAAAATACTCATTTTCAATTGATTACATTTTTACAAAAGTTTTGTAAAAATTACAAAACACCCAAATCGTTGAATTCCATCAAAAATAAGAATTATTTGCCTTAATAAGAATATATTAACTTATCTCTATTTAAAATTTGCTGTATAAATACTAACTAAACCTATCCCCGCCATGCAAATAAACGACACCCAGCACATTTGTCATCTTGAAGGATCAATTAACTACACGATTGTACACTTTAATAATGGTCGTAAAGAAATGATGGCCTGTACACTCAAAAAATTTGAGGCGATCTTGAGTGAATCGAAAAACAGCCACTTTATCAGAATTCACAAATCTTATTTAGTGAATAAAAATTCGATCAAAGAGATAAAACCCCGACCACTCAGCAAGGTAGTGCTGACTTCTGGCTTAGAATTGCCTCTTGCACGCCGACGAAAAATAAAATAATCTCGACTTCCCAAACAAGCTTTTGCACCTAAAAAGTAAAAAAACACTACATATCCACACAATAAATCCTCTGTCAATGATTTTGACCGAGGATTTTTTTATGCTTAATTTTCGAAACTATACAAAAAAGGTGCTTTGTGTGCCGCTCCCGAAAATTGTTTTTCGTGGCGTTTCAGAATTCCCAAACTCAATATTTTGCGTTGGAAAGTGCCACGATGTAGTTTTTCTCCCAAAATCGCCTCATATACCTTCTGTAATTCTTTCATCGTAAAAAGCGTGGGTAATAAATTCATACCAACCAATTTACGCTCCAAATTATCTCGTAAAGTTTGTAATGCTTTGGCAACAATATCTGCGTGGTCGAGCATCAAATTTGGTAGCTCATCGAGAGCATACCAATCACAAGAATCAGAAAGAGCATCGGGAGTTGGCACAACATCTTCATAATTTATCAAGGCATAATAAGCCACCGAAATAAATCTATCCAAAAGCCAAGAATGCTCATCGATAGATTGATTATTGGCTTTCATGATGGTCTCCATAATTTCTGGTTTATAGCGAGCCACACTCCCAAACGCATAAAATTGCTCCAAATAAATATTATCCAAGCCAGTTCGTTCTTTCAAGCCCCTTCTTACTGCATCATTTAGGTCTTCGTCATACTTCACAAAGCCACCTGGAAGAGCAAAAAGTCCAGTATTATGGTATTTCATTATCAAAATCTTCAGTTTTTCGCCCGAAAAACCAAACACTACCGAGTCGTATGCAATATGCTTTAAATAGCCTTTTGAATTCACTTGAGTTTATTGTTAAATTATAATTTTTTCAAAAATAAATAGGATTATTTTAAAACACTAATTAATATTGTCGCATATTGAGACAATAAGTAAAATTTTCCTCCTACAAATGAAAAAAATAATCTATCTATTCGCTCTAATTATGTTCAATAATTTAGAGCTTTC
>NZ_JBMLRC010000215.1:2625-6060 GCF_049241225.1 Emticicia sp. | reverse complement strand
GAATCAACCCAACAATGGCACCTGTGCCATTGGCAGAAGGAGAAAAACAAGGCGTTGAGTTTCTTCAAAAAGCGGGTATCAAATCAATCAAAGAATTGCGAGCTATGTCAACTCGTGATATTTATGAAATTTATAACGAATCGAAGCGTTTTGGTTTCCCGATTGTGATTGATAATTATTTCTTGCCAAAAACTCTTCCACAAATTTTTGCAGCCAAAGAGCAAGCACAAGTACCATTATTATTGGGTTGGAATTCGGCCGAGATTCCTGGTGGAGCATTTATGTTTGGAATGCCAAACACAACCGAAAACTTTATTACGAGAGTAAAAAAGGAGTATCCGAACGATGCCGAGGAGGTTTTGAAATTGTATCCTCACAGCAATGAAAAAGAAGTTGAACTTTCGGCCACTCAATTGGCATCGGATAGATTTATCTCCTACTCTACTTGGAAATGGTTCGATTTACACCGTAATAATTCTACGCAACCTGTGTATCGTTATTTATACAGCAAAATCCGTCCAGATTTAGTAGATAAATCATTGGCTTCGGGCTTAGCTGGCGGTACAGTAAGAGCTGACGGAAGCACACCAAGACCAAAAGCCATTGGAGCTCCGCACGCTTGCGAAATTGAGTATGCAATGGGAAATCTTCACCGTGTAAAAGACTATGCTTGGACAGCCGATGACTATAAAGTATCAGACACGATGCTGAATTATTTTGCCAATTTCATCAAAACGGGCAATCCAAACGGTGAGAAATTACCTGAATGGACAGTTGCAAAGTCGGGCGATAGTACACCACCTGTAATGATAATTGATACCGAATCTCGCACCGAAAAATCAGCAATTGATGCTCGCTATGAGTTTTTAGATAAGGCGTATAAGAATAAATAACGTTACAAACGTCGGCAGTGTTTTGAACCCTGCCGACGTTAAAACTTCAATAACATGATAACAAGACGAGAATTTCTTAAAAATACTTCACTTCTTGCTGCTGCCGCAGCTGTTACACCTATTTCGGAAGTGATGGCGACATTAAAAAAAGAAAACAAATTGGGTATCCAGCTTTTTTCTATTCCCAAAATGCTCTCTGAAGATTTTATGGGTGGCATCATGATGCTGCAATCGCAAGGCTATAAAGAACTTGAACTTTTCGGACCGTTTCCCTTTAGTGCCGAGAAAGCAAAAAAAGGTTGGGAAGCAGCAGGTAAAATGCTTGGTTTTTCGGGAAGTGGCTATTTTGGCAAATCGGCTAAAGAAGTGAAGAAAATTCTTGACGACCACGGCATGAGTTCCCCAGGCACACATACTGACCTTGATACTTTGGAGCAAAATATGGGAGCTTTAGGCGAAGCTGCGAGTATTTTGGGACATAAATACGTTACCCTCCCTGCCATTCCAGACGACCGCCGCAAAACGCTTGACGACTACAAAAGAATAGCAGAGGCATTCAATAAAATAGGTGCAGAAGCAAAAAAGAACGGAATCAGATTTGGTTATCATAATCATGGCTATGGCATCAAACCAATGAATGGACAAATTCCGTTACAAATCATTTTAGATAATACTGACCCCAATTTAGTATTCTTTGAAATGGATATATTCTGGACAACCTGCGGTGGTGCCGACCCAATTGAGTATTTATCGAAGTATCCGAATCGATACAAAATGCTTCATTTGAAAGACATGAAAGAGAAAAAACAATTTGCTGGCGATGGCGGCGGCATGGGCGATTGGATGCCAATGTTTTCGTTAATGGCTTCGGCTGGCGATGGGGTGCTTGATTTACAGGGAATCGTGAAAAAAGCTAAAGAAGTAGGCGTTGAACATTTCTTTGTAGAGCAAGACATGGTTGGCAATCCGCAAGTGGCCTTGAAACGTAGCTCAGATTATTTGACAAGCAAAATATAAATTGTTCTAAAATTCATTGCCGTCTGCTTTTGCTGACGGATTTCTTAAAATTAAAAACAATTATGGCTTTAGCCCAACCTCAACAGTATTAATTTGGACTAAAGTCATAATGTCTTTTTGTTTCTCTCTACCCGTCAGCTAAAGCAGACGGCAATGAAATAAGTTTCAAAATCCCTATGAAAACCTTACTTACAAGCCTTTCTCTATTGTGTATTTTGTTATCTGCAAATGCTCAAAAACAAATCTTTCTCTACGAAGGAAAGCCCGCTGGCTCAGAAAGCTGGACCTGGGAAGAGGCCGTTTCGGAGAAAAATATCTTCAATACTAAAGTCGTTTACAACGTTTCTCGACCTTCTATTACGGCTTACGTTCCCGAAAATCCTAATGGTACAGCCATTGTGATTGCCCCAGGTGGTGCCTTTCATACACTCTCAATCGATAGTGAGGGTATTGAGGTGGCCAAATGGCTCAATGCCAGAGGTATTACGGCCTTTGTGCTAAAATATCGAGTTGCTCGTAGCTTTACAGACGACCCTGCGAAAGAAATAATTGGTAAAATGAGCAATTTCAAAGCACTTGATGAAGAAAATGCTCCCATTGTGCCGCTTGCTACGCAAGATGGCATGAAAGCCATAAAATATATTCGTGAACACGCCTCTGAATATAAAATTGATCCTAAAAAGGTAGGTTTTATGGGATTTTCGGCGGGTGGAACACTCACGATGTCGGTAGTTTACAGTGCAGATGATGCCACTCGTCCAAATTTTGTAGCACCCATTTACGCTTACGAAAACGCCATCATTGGTTCAAATATGCCTAAAGAAAAAACTCCGATTTTCGTAGCCGTTGCGGGCGACGACCAACTGGGTTTTATGCCACACAGTATCAATATTTACAAAAAATGGTTTGATGCCAAACAACCAGCCGAACTACATATTTATGAAAAAGGCGGACACGGCTTTGGCATGAGAAAAACCAATACATCGAGCGAAGGTTGGATTGAAAATTTTGGCAACTGGCTCAAAATGCAGGGGTATATGAAATAATTACCACATAAAATATTTCAAAAACTGAGTAAATAAATCAATTCGACTGTGAAAAAGGCATTATCTCTCCTACTTATTCTTATTTCTCTCCTTGGTTTTTCTCAAAAACCACGTACTATCGTAACAACCGATGGTGAGATTGACGATGTAGATTCTTTTATTCGTATGCTACTTTATGCCAACGAATTTAAGCTCGAAGGCTTGGTTTATAGTAGCTCAATGTGGCATTACAAGGGTGATGGTAAAGGCACGAAGTTTACGTCTGAGATGGAAATGACGCAAAAAATGTACGGAGCAAAAACTGACCTCCGCTGGCCAGGTGTAACTTGGATGCAAGATTTAGTGAATGCTTACGAAAAAGTTTATCCAAATCTTACGAAACACGCATCTGGATACCCTACGGCCAATCAACTACGAAGCCTAATAAAAGTAGGAAATATTGATTTTGAAGGTGAAATGGAGAAAATCACCGAAGGCTC
>NZ_JBMLRC010000215.1:0-2525 GCF_049241225.1 Emticicia sp. | reverse complement strand
AAAGTCAGCATTATTTACTTGAAGGAAAATTTATGAGTGAAAACATCATCAATAATCATGGCCCACTTACCAAGATGTATTATAGTTATGGCGATGGACAAAAACAAGCGGGTGACGATGAGCATATTCACGGCGATTTATCAAAAATAAAATCTGGCCAATGGGGTAGTTTTGGTCAGTATGACTTCATTTCGGAAGGTGATTCACCAGCATATTTTCATCTGATAAATGTCGGTCTTGATAACCTCAATAACCCCGAATATGGTGGTTGGGGAGGTCGTTTGGTTCAATCTGCTCAAAATCCGAAACGTTGGGAAGATGGAGAAAAGGCAGCAGATTACAATCCATTCACACAAAAAATGGATAAAACTTACGGACAAACTCGTTGGATTGAAGCCCTACAAAATGATTTTGCAGCACGTGCCGATTGGTGCGTGAAAGACTACAAAAATGCCAATCATGCTCCTATTGTGAAGCTCAATCATGCCTCCAAACTTTCGGTTAAACCCAATACGACCATAAAAATTAGTGGTAGTGCAACTGACCCCGATGGCGATAAATTAAGCTATCGTTGGTGGCAATACGCCGAAGTAGACACTTATGGCTCGAAAGTTTCACTCACCAATGCAGACCAAAAAGAGGCATCATTGACGATACCTACCGATATCAAAGACGGAGAAACCATTCATTTGATTTTAGAAGTTTCTGATAATCGGAATATTAAACTGACTCGCTATCAAAGGGTTATTATCACATGTAAAAACTGAGGAATCATGATACGTCTAACCTTAATGCTTTTAATAGTATCTGGAAATCTACTTGCTCAAACTAAACTTGATTTTACAAAATCTGCGATAGAAACTTCAAAATCTTGGATTGATATTGACTACGCAGGCGATGGAATTATTGGGCATAAATTAGATATCTTCTTACCCCAAAAAGGAAATGGACCATTTCCTGTGGTGTTTACGATTTATGGCAGTGCGTGGTTTTCAAATTCATCAAAAGCCACTTGTTTCAATGATGGTTTGGGTCAAACACTCCTAAAAAATGGTTTTGCGGTGGTAAGTATCAATCATCGTTCGAGTAGAGATGCTATTTGGCCAGCACAAATTCATGATGTAAAAGCCGCCATTCGTTTCATCCGAGCCAATGCTTCGGTATTCTCTTTAGATACTTCGTTTTTAGGTATAACTGGTTTTTCTTCGGGCGGTCATCTCTCAACGATGGCAGGCGTGACGAGCGGCATCAAATTCACAACAATCAATAATTTATCGATAGATTTAGAAGGAAATATTGGTAAATCGTTGAACGAAAGCAGCCATGTGGACGCCGTTGTCGATTGGTTTGGCCCTACTGATTTCCTTTTAATGGATGCTTGTGGTAGTTCATTTAGTCATAATGATGTAAAATCTCCCGAATCTACTTTAGTGGGCGGGGCAATTCAAGAAAATAAAGATAAAGTAGCACTGGCAAACCCTATAAGTTATGTAAGCAAAAATACACCTCCATTTCTAATTTTTCATGGAACAAAAGACCCTCTCGTCCCACATTGTGAAAGCGAGAAACTTTACGAAAAACTGCAAAAAGAAGGTGTAAAAAGTGAGTTACTAATCATTGAAGGTGGCGGACACGGACCTGGAGTGATGATTGATAAATATTATGCACAAATGATTGCCTTTTTTAAATCGAAAGCAAAAAGATAACAAATCCGTGTAAGTCAGCATTTCCGAAGGAATCTGCGTCATTAGCGTCCCAATTTTAGAACGCTGATGATGCAGATGTTCCAACGTAGATTTACACAGATTTTAAACTTAACATAAAATGAAAAAACTACTCTTTCTCACATTAATCTCACTTACAACCTTTGCTCAAACCACAGTTCAAACAGCCAATGGTAAAGTTGAGGGTTATGCCAAGGAAAACGTACGAATATTTAAAGGAATTCCGTTTGCTGCTCCGCCAGTGGGTGAATTGCGTTGGAAAGCTCCTCAAGCAGTTAAAAATTGGAGTGATGTAAGAAAATGTACTGGTTTTTCGGCCAGTCCAATTCAAAATAAACCTGCTCCATTTTATTGTTGGACGGAAGAATTTATTGCCAAACCCGAACCCTTGAGCGAAGATTGTCTATACCTAAATGTTTGGACAACCGCAAAATCTGCCAAAGAAAAACAACCCGTGATGGTCTGGATTTATGGCGGTGGATTGAACAGCGGTTCGGCCAATTGTGATATTTATGATGGAGAAGAACTGTCGAAAAAAGGAGTTGTTTTTGTAAACATTAATTACCGTGTGGGCGTTTTAGGCTTCATGGCACACCCCGAATTGAGTAAAGAATCTGGCTACAATGCTTCGGGAAACTATGGTTTTCTTGACCAAATTGCCGCTTTGAAGTGGGTACAAAAAAATATTGCTGCGTTCGGTGGCGACCCATCTAACGTAACAATTTTGGGTCAATCGGCAGGTGCGTTTAGCGTAAATGCCATGATTGCATCGCCACTGGCAAAAGGACTTTTTCACAAAGC
>NZ_JBMLRC010000214.1:21452-43081 GCF_049241225.1 Emticicia sp. | reverse complement strand
GCCAAAACCGCTTTTGTCAATTTTGGTAAAACCTCAAATACATCGCCAACGATACCGTAATCGGCAGCTTTGAAGAATGGTGCTTCTGGGTCTTTATTAATCACAACCAGTACTTTTGAAGAGTTTACACCCGCCAAGTGCTGAATTGCTCCCGAAATTCCGCAAGCAATGTAAAGATTTGGAGAAACTTTAACACCAGTTTGTCCAACGTGTTCGTGGTGAGGTCTCCAATCCAAGTCTGAAACTGGTTTCGAGCATGCAGTTGCTGCACCCAAGGCATCAGCTAAGTCGAGTAATGGCTGCCAGCTTTCAGGGCCTTTCATGCCACGGCCACCCGAAACAACTAAGTCGGCTTCTGGTAATGAAATAGTTCCCGTTGCTTTGATAGTTTCGGTTACTTTCGCCGCAAAAAGATTATCAGCCAGAGCAGGTGTGATATTTTCTACCGTTGCACTGTTTCCGCTTTCTACTGGAGCAACTACATTTTTCTTGATTGCCAAGATTTTTACATCGCCATTGACATTCACATCAGCAAAGGCTTTTCCAGTGAAAATACTTACTTTAACTTGGAATCCATTACTAAGATTTGGTAGCTCAGTAACGTTTCCAACTACTGCGGCTTTCAATGCTCCAGCTGCACGAGCTGTTACTGCATCAGCAAAAGAAGATTTTGCTGCAACCACAACTTTTGCTCCTGTACTTTTTACGGTTTCTGCCAAAACACTTGCATAAGCCATGCTGTTTGGATTAGCTAATTTCGCATCGGCAGCGTGTAAAACTTTGCTTGCACCAAAGTTTCCTGCTTTTGCTAATTCTGCTGCATCTGCACTACCAATAGCGAGTGCTGTTGCAGTTGTGCCCATCATTTCGGCTACTTTTGAGCCATAGTAAATGGCTTCGAGAGATGATTTTTTGATTGCACCATCGGCAATCTCTGTGAATATGAGTATCATTTTGATTTACGATTTAAGATTTTTGATTTACGATTAAAACTTACGAAAATTAAAAATTCGTAAATCGTAATTCGTAAATCGTAATTATTAAAGCACTTTGGCTTCTGTTTTTAATAATTCGATTAGTTTTTCGGCTTCTTCGGCAGGAATCATCTTGCAAGCACCTTTTGGTGCAGGTAAGCTGTATTTTTCGGTGTTTGTTAGTGCCGAACCTGCCGCAGGAATTACCTTCAATGGCTTCGTACGGGCCGTCATGATTCCACGCATATTTGGAATTTTCCATTCGGCAATTGGTTCTTGACAACCCAAAACAAGTGGGAGAGAAGCGGTTAGTTTTTCTTTTCCACCTTCAATTTCACGAGTCATACTTGCTTCATTTCCGTTTACATCCAATTGCATTACTGGTGAGAATGACGGAATACCGAGCATTTCACCAACAATTCCGTGAACAACCCCTGAATTATAATCAGTGGTTTCACGACCCATCAAAATCAAATCATAATTTCCTTCTTTAGCAACTGCCGCAATTTGCTCAGCTACAAAGAAAGAATCAGTTGGCTCTACATCAACTCTGATGGCATCATCTGCACCGATAGCCAAAGCTTTTCGGATTTGAGGCTCGGCATCTGCACCACCAACATTCAATACAGTAATAGTGGCTCCCGATTGCTCTTTCAATTCTACTGCACGAGCCAGGGCGTAATCATCATAAGGGCCGATGATGTAAGTTACGCCAGCTTTGTTTAGTTTTGTGTCTCCATCAGTAAAGGAGATTTTTGAAGTTGTATCGGGTACACTCGAAATACAAACTAATATTTTCATAATTTTAGGCTCCCAACCCCTAAAGGGAGATTTTATTTATTGTATGCTTTTAGGGGTTAGCTGAAAAGCATATTTTAAGAAATTGTCTGATAATCAATGCACTTAAAAAGATAACATTATTTATTGAAATAAGTTAATAATAGTATGCGTGCATAACATTATGCAAATCTAAATTAAAGATATATTCAATGCAAGAAGAACGATTAAAAATTTTATTTCAGTATTTAGAAGAGGAGCCAAATGAGCCTTTTAATGTCTATGCCATTGCGATGGAATACATAAATAAGGATATTCAGAAAGCAAAGTTTTATCTCGAAAGATTATTGAACGAACACCCTGACTATGTGCCAACTTACTATCATGCGGCGGCCGTCTATGTTGAGTTGGAAGATTTTACAAAAGCCGAACAAACGTATCAATTGGGCATAGAAAAAGCTCATCAGCAGCAGTCAACGAAAGCTTTTGATGAGCTTAAAAGAGCCTATCGAATGTTTCTTGATGAAATGGAATAAATAAGTCTATTGTCCATAGTCCACGGTCGATAGTGGGTAGCGTATAAAGTCCAAATTTGATAGAGAAATATCGGTTGACTATCCACTAATGTCCATCTACTACTTAGTAATACAATTCGTTGGCTTCTTCGGTTTTGTTTTTACCAAATAAAGCTCTGAAGGTATTGGTCATGTATAGCATATCTAAAACTTTACTTTTAGCTTGCTTCATGATATAAGTATAGTTATTGTTTTTGATTTGTTCTTCCAAATGATTCAAAATCAAAGCCATACAATCTTGGTTTTCGGTGAAGTTATCTACGATATACATCATAAATTTGTTTTCTACTTCAGATTCTGCAAAGTAAAATACGATGTGTAGGTCTTCATCTACTAAGAAAGTTGTAGTTTTGTTGCTGTCAAATGATTTAAACATTTCACCGTGGTCAACTAAGCAATCAATTATTGCGACATCATCACTAACTATGCGTAAGGTTGGCTGGATATTCATAACTTTATAATTTTAATTTTTCCGAATAATATTTTGTATCTGTATCAAACATAACGAAAAAATCTAAAAAATGTTCAATAAAATATAAATATTTCTTGGAATAGTATAATTATTGAAATTTGAAAAATAGAAAATTTGGTTTCGATTTTGAGTATTAGTACTTAAAAAATACTTGATTATTGAAAATTGAATTTAGATTTCACTTGTTTTTAGAAAAAAAATATACTTTTTCGTAAAAACGCCTAAAATAACACCTCATTTTTTCTTGAAAAAAAAATAAAATGACTTACAAAATTTCTAAAATTTTAACTTCATCAGACAAAAAAAATCGTTCGGCATCTGTCCTAATGATTTACACAGGCGGTACTTTGGGAATGGTTTACGATACAAAATCGAAATCGCTCGTACCATTTGATTTTGACCAAATCTTGGTAAATGTACCCGAACTAAAAAGGCTCGAATTTGAGTTGACGATACTTACTTTACCAAAGCCGATTGATTCATCAAACATTAAACCTGAAACGTGGATAGAGTTGGCGGCAATTGTAAGAGATAATTTTGAGCAATATGACGCTTTCGTGATTTTGCACGGAACTGATACAATGGCATATACTGCCTCGGCTTTGAGTTTTTTACTCGAAAATTTATCTAAACCTGTTATTCTGACTGGAGCTCAATTACCAATTGGAATTGCCCGCACAGATGCCCGTGAAAATTTGATTACGGCTTTAGAAATTGCCTCAGCCGAAATTAATGGACGACCAGTTGTACCAGAAGTGGCGGTTTATTTTAATTCGTATTTGTTAAGAGGAAATAGAGCAAAGAAAAAAGAAAGTAGCCAGTTTAATGCATTTCGCTCAGAGAATTACCCTGCTTTGGCCGAAGTGGGCGTAACGATTGATTTTAATTTCCCGTTTATCATGCCATTTCGACCAGATTTGCCATTAATTGTGCATGAAAAACTTGAAGAACAAGTGATGATTCTGAAACTTTTCCCAGGAATTAATCAAGCTATGGTACATAATTTATTGAGTACAGAAGGTTTGCGAGGTGTGGTTTTGGAAACTTATGGGGCAGGAAATGCTCCGTCGGACGAATGGTTTTTGGATGAATTACATCAAGCCACCAAACGAGGAATTGTGATTGTGAATGTGTCTCAGTGCGATGGTGGCCGAGTGCTACAAGGTCATTACCAGACCAGTAGTAAACTAAAATCTATTGGAATAATTAGTGGGGCAGATATTACGACCGAGGCGGCCATTACGAAGTTGATGTTTTTGTTGGGTCAAGAAACTGAGCCAGAGCGTGTAAAATATAGAATGGAGCAGAGTATTTGTGGAGAAATGAGTTGATTTTTGGATACTGGTTGATTTGTTACTGGGAAACTGCAGGGCCGCCCGTGCGGTTATTGGGGAATTGTGAGGCAGCCCGTCAGTTACTTAGTAACTTGTTAATTAACGTAGATTGTAAGCATTAAAACTCATCGTAAAACTAGAACCACAACAGTGGGCCGTGCAGATAATGCTGATTTTACAGATTTGCACTGATTTTTAAAGAAAACCTTATTTTTATCAGTGAAAATCAGCCAAATCTGCGTCATCTGCTTTCTATTTTTTTAAGGTTATGTTTTGAATTAATTATTGATTGTTTACTTTTTACTGATTCATCATTGCAAATCTATAATTTTATCGGCCTCCCGAATTCCACTTAGATATGCTCCGTGAGCGGTTGAGAAATAATCAATTTCGGTGTGTTCGCCAGCAAAAAAAATTTTGTTATTAATTTCCTCAGCCAAATCATTGAAATGCTGCATTTCTGTGCCTACCGCTGTGTATGAATATGCACCTAAAGAATTTTCGTTGGACTGCCATTTGGTTCGGAGCATTTTCGTTGGATTTGGAATTTTATTGCCGTATATATCTTTTAAATGCATCATTATTTCGTCAATTACTTGGGCATCAGTCATTGTTTCGGTTTGCCGGGCATAGTTGGCGTAGGCGAAAGTCATCAAAGCATTTGCTGCAGGATTTACTTTTTTTAGATTGACAAAATAATTGAATTTGTCTTTTACTTCTGGTGTGTAGGTAATGTACTGTACATCATCCCAAAAGACCGTATTCCAAGTAAGCAGGAATTTATTTACACAACCCATCCCTATTTTTTGAATGGCTGTTTGTTTGGAAGAAGATAGGGCTGGTAAAAATTGAATAGTATTGGCCTTCAAAACACCGAGTGGAACAGTTATGAGTACATAATCGGCTTCGGTTACAGTTCCATTGTGAGTGATTTTTACCTTCGTGTTAGTATAATCTACTTTTGAAACCCTTTGATTAAGCAAGATAGTTAAGTCTTTTGCCAAAAATTGGGCGATTGTATCATAGCCATTAGTAGCAAATTTTTCTATGCCAGTATATTCTTCGCCTTCATTATAAAGTAGTGAAGAAAGTTTATCTAAATCTCCAGTATCGAATGTTACAAAAGTTGAAAGTAGAAATTTCCAAAGGCGGTCTTTGGCTTTTGCAGGGTATAAATTATTGAAAACTGTTTCAAAACTTTGAGTAGAATTGCCTCTTTTATTTAAGGAATTTAGAATTGTGTAAAATTCGTCTTCGACAGTAGCGTACACGTTTTGGGCCCTTAAAATTCCCCCAATATCATAAGATTTTATACTTTCATCATCAGTAAACGCAGAGGTCATTCCTGCTTGCTGTGCTAAAGTGGTGATTGGATTTCCATCAATTCCGTGAATCCAGCTCGCACCTTCATCAAATGCAATTCCTAAAGTTCGATTGGTTCTTAATCTGCCACCAATTTTATCCTGTGATTCCAGAATGGTTACTTTAAAACCTTTTTCATGCAGTTTTTTTGCAGCCGCAAGTCCCGAAATTCCTGCTCCAACAACAATGACTGTTTTATCACTTGGAATGACATCACTCTGCTGACAAGCACTTGTCAATATTGTTGGAGAAGTTAATAGAATTGGTAATCCAGATAAACTATTTTTTATGAATTTTCGTCTTTGCATTTCTTGAAATTTACATTCAATCAATTATTTCTTTACTCTAATCAAACCCTCTTGCACAACCGAGGCAACTAATTTTCCATCTTCTGTAAAGAAATTCCCTCTCGTAAAACCTCTCGAATTTGAAGCACTTGGGCTATCGAGTGCATAAAGTAACCATTGGTCTATTCTGAAATCTTCGTGAAACCACATGGCGTGGTCGAGACTTGCCAAAAATAAATCGTTCAATGAAACTGTATCTAAATGAGGGAGGGTGGCTGTTCCCAATAAATTATAGTCAGAAGCATAAGCCAAAATAATTTGGTGTAAACGCAAATCATCAGGTAAATCGCCATTGGCTTTTATCCAAACGTGGCGAAATGGCTGTTGTTTTTGAGGTTTCAGCGGATTTATTCGCTCAACTGGTCGAAATTCAAGCGGGCGTGGGTGTGAAAAATTCTTGTAAAAATCAGGAGCTTTGTCTTTAAATGCTTCGATTAGTACCAAATCAGAAACCAATGTATCGGGTGGGGGAACATTCGGCATCGTAATTTGGTGATTGAAACCTTCTTGCGAACTTTGGTATGAACTAATCATACTAAAAATTGCTTTCCCGTTTTGAATGGCATTAACCCGACGAGTCGTGAAACTTCCACCATCACGAATACGGTCAACTTCGTAGAGGATTGGCATCGAAATATCACCAGTCAGAATGAAATAACCGTGCATTGAGTGCAAAACTCGGTCTTCGGGAACTGTCTGATAAGCTGCGTAAAGTGATTGAGCAAGCACTTGTCCGCCAAAAACTCGTTTCCACGGTGCTTGGTAATTTTCTCCTCTAAATATATTTTGTTCTATTTTTTCAAGACTCAAAAGTTGTACTAATTCTTCGGCTGTTTTCATTGATTACGAATCTAAACCTGCAAGGTCTGGGCGACCCCGTTTTTCAAACCTTGCAGGTTTTTTATAGGTTAATATTTTTGTAATAATTGATACTGTTCTTCAATAGCAGAACGAAATTCTTGTTTTAAATTGTCTATCAAGCTCTGGGTACTTTGCACATCATGTATCGAAGTTACGCCTTGCCCTGCCGACCAAATGGTTTTCCATGCTTTTGCTTCAGCTTGTGCGGCATCTAATTCTTTTCCGAAATCTATTTTTCCTGCTTTGCTCCAAAGTTCGGGCGTTAGTCCAGCAGCTTCGAGGCTTGGTTTTAAGAAATTGGCATTTACACCCGAAACGGCGGCAGTATAAACGATGTCAGCAGTATCGCTTTCGATAATCATTTCTTGGTATTCTTTGTCTGCTCTGCTTTCTGTGGTATTTATGAAACGAGTTCCCATATATGCCAAATCTGCTCCAATTTGGAGAGCAGACGCAATATCTCTACCTGTGCTGATACAACCCGAAAGTAAAATTGTCTTCTTGAAGAAACTACGAATTTCATTCACAAAGGCCATTGGATGAAGTGTTCCTGCGTGTCCGCCTGCACCTGCACAAACCAAAATGAGGCCATCTACACCAGCTTCGCTTGCTTTTTCAGCGTGACGTTGGTTGATAACATCATGAAAAACCAAACCTCCATAACTATGCACAGCATCCACGATATCAGAAACAGCACCGAGTGAAGTGATAACTACTGGAACTTTGTGTTTCACAATCATTTCTACATCAGCATAAAGGCGTGGGTTTGACCGATGCACAATTAGATTGACGCCATACGGAGCAGCGGGCTTTCCGTTGGGTTGTGTATAACCAGCAAGTCGATTTTCGATTTCTACTAACCATTGTTCAAAGCCTTCGGTTGAGCGTTGATTGAGTGCTGGGAAAGTACCAACTACACCATTCTTACAACATTCTACTACTAAATCAGGCCCCGAAATTAGAAACATTGGTGCTGCAATCGCTGGCAAAGACAGCGACTCTGAGAGTTTTTGCGGTATCATTTTTATTTGGTTTTTGTTGTTGAATATGCTCGTAAAGGTAAAATATTTTGGATAAAAGTTGTCTTTTTCGCATAAATTTCTCTGTAAAAAGCAAAAGCCGCAGAAATTTTTAATTTCTACGGCTTTCAAAATGTGCTTGTGATATTAATTATTAATCTTCAAAATCGCCATGAAAGCATCTTGTGGAACTTCTACTGTTCCAATCTGACGCATACGTTTCTTACCTTTCTTTTGTTTTTCTAAGAGCTTACGCTTACGAGAAATATCACCACCGTAACATTTAGCCGTTACGTCTTTTCTCAAAGCTTTCACTGTTTCTCTCGAAATTACTTTTGCTCCAATGGCTGCCTGAATCGCAATATCAAATTGCTGACGTGGTAATAATTCACGCAATTTCTCGCATAATTTTTTACCCCATTCGTAAGCCTTATCACGGTGAACAATCGCCGAAAGTGCATCGACAGGCTCGCCATTTAATAAAATATCTAATTTCACGAGTGTCGATTCACGATAGCCAATCAAATGATAATCAAGTGAAGCATACCCACGAGAAATGGTCTTTAATTTATCGAAAAAGTCGAAAACAACTTCTGAAAGTGGCAATTCAAACGTTAATTCAACACGTGTTGAGGTGAGATAAACTTGATTTTTGAGCAAACCACGTTTGTCCATACACAAACCAATAATTGGCCCAACGTAATCGGCTGCCGTGATGATTTGAGCATTGATAAATGGTTCTTCAATCCAGTTAATGACATTCGGGTCAGGCATTTCTGAGGGTGCCGAAACCTCCAATATTTCATCTCGTTTATTAACAACGTGGAATTTTACCGAAGGAACGGTCGTTAAAACCGTCATATCAAATTCACGTTCGAGACGCTCCTGTACGATTTCCATGTGAAGCATTCCTAAGAATCCGCAACGGAAACCAAAGCCCAAAGCGGCCGAAGTTTCTGGTTCCCAAATCAAAGCCGCATCATTGAGTTGAAGTTTTTCCATGGCATCACGTAAATCTTCAAACTCCGAAGTATCAACTGGATAAATACCCGCAAAAACCATTGGTTTTACTTCTTGGAAACCCTTAATCATTTCTTTCGTTGGATTAAGAGCATTCGTAATCGTATCACCAACTTTTACTTCTTTGGCAACTTTAATACCCGAAATGATATAACCTACGTCACCGCAATCAACGTAATCACGAGGTTCTTTGGTTAATCGCAAAATCCCGACTTCATCCGCAAAATATTCTTTGCCAGTTGCCACAAATTTTACTTTATCACCTTTATTTATTCTACCATTTTTTACTCGGAAAATTACCTCAATTCCTCTAAAAGAGTTGAAAGTAGAGTCAAAAATCAAAGCTTGGAGCTCGGCTTTTGGGTCGCCAACTGGTGGCTTAATTCTGTGAATAATTGCCGATAAAATTTCATTAATACCAATACCTTCTTTGGCACTCGCCGGGATAATTGAGTCACGGTCACAACCAATCAAATCAACGATTTGGTCTTTCACCTCTTCTGGCATTGCCCCTGGTAAATCAATCTTGTTTAACACAGGAATGATTTCAAGATTATGCTCCAATGCCAAAAATAAGTTACTAATCGTCTGTGCTTCAATACCTTGGGCGGCATCAACCACCAACAAAGCACCTTCACAAGCAGCAATTGAGCGAGAAACTTCGTAGCTAAAGTCAACGTGTCCTGGGGTATCAATTAAGTTTAATACGTATTCTTCGCCCTCAAACTTATAATTCATTTGAATAGCGTGACTCTTAATTGTAATTCCACGTTCACGCTCTAAATCCATATCGTCAAGCACTTGGGCTTGCATATCTCTTCCCGAAACTGTTCCTGTAAATTGTAATAGACGGTCGGCAAGTGTACTTTTACCGTGGTCGATGTGTGCAATGATGCAAAAATTACGAATATTTTTCATTCAAATATGTGAGACGGATTTATGAACCGTTTGATTTAACAATAACAATCTTTGAACAGACAAGTTTGAAATTTGTCATACAAAAAACAAAATTAGTAAGAAAAAGGCAGATTTTTAAAGATATTTTTTTCCAACCAAATAATTTGTAACATAATCCTTCACTGCATCTTCGAGGCTTGTGAATGGTTTTTTGTAACCAATCATGCGAAGTTTGCTCATATTGGCTTGCGTATAATATTGATATTTGTCTCGAATATCAATCGGAGTATCGATAAAATCGATGTTTGGCTCAAGATTAAGGGCGGCAAATGTGGCTTTTGCCAAGTCGAGGAAAGTGCGGGCAATGCCTGTACCTAAATTATAAATGCCCGAATTTCGGCGTGAGTGCATCAAGAAAATACATACATCCACCAAATCTTTTACATAAATAAAATCACGCATTTGTTCGCCATCTTTGAAGTCAGGGCGGTGCGATTTGAAAAGCTTGATGTTGCCGTTTTTGTTGATGTTATTAAATGAATGGAAAATCACCGAAGCCATTCGTCCTTTATGGTATTCGTTCGGGCCATATACATTAAAGAATTTCAAGCCAGCCCAAAAGAAAGGAGCATTTTTTTGTTGTAAAGCCCATTTATCGAAGTCATTTTTAGAATCTCCGTATGGATTCAAAGGCTTCAATTGAGGAATTACGAGTTCGTTATCGTCATAGCCCAGCTCACCTGCTCCGTAAGTAGCTGCTGAAGAGGCATATACCAACGGAATTTGGAACTCATGACATTTCTGCCAGATACGTTTTGAATAATTGAGATTCAGGCGGTCGAAGATTTCGGTGTCGAATTCAGTAGTATCAGTTCTTGCTCCGATATGGAAACAGAATTCAACCTCAGCTTGGTTTTTTTCTAACCATTCAAAGAAATTATCTCGATGTACAAATTCTTGAATTTTCTTGCCTTCCAGATTTTTCATTTTTTCTTCATTTGAAAAATCATCAACGGCAATGATGAAATTAAAGTTATCCTGATTCAAACGCTGAATCAAGCAACTTCCGATAAAACCAGCTGCACCTGTTACAATTATCATAGTGTATATCCTATTTTTTTTGAAATAGTGTGCAAAATTATAACATTGTAGCTTACAAATCCATACACTAAACTTTGATTAAATTGTACTTTTTTAAGAAATGTGAGTATTTTGAATAAATAAGTTTTTTTGTTGGTAATTTTGCGAAAAAATTAAACAGATAATGATTTTTATAACAAGAAAAGAAACTTTCAACGCTGCTCATCAACTATTCAAGCCAGAATGGTCGAAAGAAAAGAATCTGGAAGTTTTCGGACTCTGCTCAAACATTCACGGGCACAATTGGGAACTTTTTGTAACAGTTAAAGGAGAAATCAACGAAGAAACGGGTTTTGTGATGGATTTGAAAGACCTCAGCAAAATCATGAAACATGAAATTGTAAACAAAGTAGACCACACTTTTTTGAATACCGATGTTGAGTTTTTGAAAGGAAAATTGCCAAGTACAGAGGTTTTTGCGGTAGAAATTTGGAAAATCCTTCAACCTATCATCCCAAATTATTGTCACGGTCAATTGCACTGTGTTAAGTTGGTAGAAACCGCTAATCATTTTGTGGAATATTATGGAACCCCAAACCCCTAAAGGGGCTTAAAGTCAAAATGGATAACAATGCAAATAATAGCACCCCTTTAGGGGCGGGGGGGCGATACTTCATCATTGCAGGCGAACGTTCGGGAGATTTACATGGCTCGAATTTAATAAAAGCTATCAAGAAAGCTGATAATCAGGCAGCTATTAAAGCTTGGGGTGGAGATTATATGCAAGAAGCTGGGGCCGAAATCACGAAGCATTACCGAGATTTGGCCTTTATGGGTTTTCTGGAAGTATTAAAAAATTTACCGACAATCTTGGGTTTTATCGGTGAATGTAAAAAAACTATCGAAGAGTTTAAACCAGATGCCATAATTTTGATTGATTATGCAGGCTTCAATATGCGAATTGCCAAATGGGCAAAAAAGGAAGGTTACAAGGTTTTCTATTATATTTCTCCAAAAGTTTGGGCATGGAATCAGAGCCGTGCGTGGAGTCTGAAAAAAAATCTCGACCGCCTATTTGTAATTTTTCCGTTTGAAGTGGAGTTTTTTAAAAAGTATAATTTTGATGTAGAATTTGTCGGAAATCCGCTTTTTGATGCCATTGCAACATTCAAACCTTCTGATAATTTTTTAATTAACAATAACTTATCTGATAAAAAAATCATAGCATTATTACCTGGAAGTAGAAAGCAGGAAGTTGAGAAAATGCTTAATTTGATGGTGGCTACTCAAAGTAAATTCGCTGATTATCAGTTTGTTATTGCAGGAGTTGGGAATTTATCGTTAGATTTTTATAAACCTTTTCTGAACGAAAATATTAAACTTGTAATTGACCAAACCTACGATTTATTATCGCACAGCACGGCTGCTTTGGTGACATCAGGTACGGCGACATTAGAAACCGCTCTTTTTGGAGTTCCGCAGGTGGTTTGTTATAAAACGAGTAAAATTTCATATCAAATAGGTAAGTGGGTCATAAAAGTGCCATATATTTCGTTAGTAAATTTAGTGGCTCAAAAAGAAGTAGTGAAGGAATTGATACAAGATGATTTGACGATTGAAATTTTATCGAATGAATTAGATAAAATCATAAACAATCAATCATTCAGAAATCAACAAATACTTGATTATAAGCAAGTAAAAGAAAGTCTGGGTGAAGTAGGGGCATCCGAAAAAACTGGACGTAGAATTGTAGAAATATTGAGTAGTACAAAACAATAAACTATAAAAAAGATGAATATTAAAGGCATTTCGATTGCACTTACATTGACGTTTGTTGCACTTTTTTCGTGTAAAAAGAGCGAAACAGCAGTTACACCAAAAACAAAAACTGAGTATTTGGCAGGGACAAGTTCAAAATCTTGGAAAAATACAAAAGCAATTGCTGCCAACGGTGGACTAACGATTGATTTAGTGAATTCACAGCCTACTTGCGTGGTAGATAATATCCTTACTTTTTCGACAACAAAGACTTACGAAATCAGAGAAGGTGCCACAAAATGTAATGCTGCTGACCCGGATTTAGTTTTGAAAGCAAACTGGGGTTTCAATGCTGATGAAACCAAATTTACAGTTGATAAAATCAGTTTTCAAGGTCGCCAATTCGACAACATTAGTTTTGATATTGTTGAATTGAACGATAATATTTTTGTGGGCAAAACTATGCTTACGCTCAATAATGTTAATTATGAGTTTTCGGCTACTTTTGAGCCTGCAAAGTAAGAGTCGATGTAAAAATTGTAAAAATATTTAAAATCTTATTTATATTAAGTCTAAATTTGCGAACATTTACCGCATAATTTTTGTTGCGTTATATAGAGTAAATCAAGCAAAACAATAGCATGAGCAAAGATTTAGAATTATTAGAAGAACTAACCACATCCGAATACAAATACGGATTCTACACAGATATTGAAGCTGACGAAATTCCTGCTGGCTTGAATGAAGATGTCATCAGACTCCTTTCTGCAAAGAAAAATGAGCCAGAGTGGATGCTTGAATACAGATTGAGTGCATATAGAGTTTGGCAAACTATGACTGAGCCAACTTGGCCTAATGTTTCGTACAAACCAGTTGATTTACAGAGCATTAAGTATTATTCTGCTCCAAAACAACAAAAAGTTATCAATAGCCTTGATGAGATTGACCCAGAATTACGCCGCACTTTCGAGCGTTTGGGAATTTCATTGAAGGAGCAAGAGCGTTTATCGGGTGTAGCGGTTGATGCCGTTATTGACTCGGTTTCGGTTGCGACTACTTTCAAAGCCAAACTTGGAGAATTAGGTATAATTTTCTGCTCAATTTCTGAGGCAATTCATGAGCATCCGGACCTTATTAAAAAGTATTTGGGTTCGGTAGTGCCAGTGAAAGATAACTATTATTCGGCTCTCAACTCGGCGGTTTTCTCTGATGGTTCGTTTTGTTATATTCCTAAAGGTGTTCGTTGCCCAATGGAATTATCAACTTACTTTCGTATTAATGCGGCAGGAACTGGACAGTTTGAGCGTACATTAATTGTGGCCGACGAAGGTTCTTATGTAAGTTATTTAGAAGGTTGTACTGCCCCAATGCGTGACGAAAACCAATTACACGCTGCGGTAGTTGAGATTTTTGCTCATGAAAGAGCTGAAGTAAAGTATTCGACTGTACAGAACTGGTATCCAGGCGATAAAGACGGAAAAGGTGGAATCTATAACTTCGTTACGAAACGTGGTTTGTGTTTTGGCGAAAACTCAAAAATTTCGTGGACACAAGTAGAAACTGGTTCGGCAATCACTTGGAAATATCCATCGGTTGTATTGCGTGGCGATAACTCAATCGGAGAATTTTACTCGGTTGCAGTGACCAACAACATGCAGCAAGCCGATACTGGTACAAAAATGATTCACTTAGGAAAAAACACCAAGAGTCGTATTGTATCGAAGGGTATTTCGGCAGGAAGAAGCCAAAATTCATATCGTGGATTGGTTGATATTTCAAAACGTGCCGAAAATGCTCGTAATTTCTCGCAATGTGATTCATTACTTTTGGGAGATAGATGCGGAGCACACACTTTCCCGTATATCGAAGTAAAAAATTCTTCGGCATCTGTAGAACACGAGGCAACAACTTCAAAAATTGGTGAGGACCAATTATTCTATTGTAATCAAAGAGGTATTCCGACTGAGCAGGCCGTAGCGTTGATTGTAAATGGTTATGTAAAAGAGGTTTTAAACCAATTACCAATGGAGTTTGCGGTAGAAGCACAAAAACTACTCGAAATTTCGTTAGAAGGTAGTGTAGGTTGATTTCACAGAGAATTACATATTATTGAAAAGGCTGTCATTTGGCAGCCTTTTTGTTTAGATATGTAGCACAATTTTGTAAATTGTGCCGTTAAACTTATTTAGTTTTATCTATGAAATATCTTTTATCCTTCATATGCTTTATTTGCGGTTCAACATTCATTAATGCCCAGAGTGGGAGGGTGCAAGTAGCTTTTTTGGGTGTTTTTCACATGGGAGAAACTTCAGATTATGTGAAGGGTGGAATTGATGATTTACTATCGGCCGAACGCCAAAAACAAGTACAAGAAGTGGTCGATGCTTTGGCAAGGTTTAAACCCGATAAAATTTTTGTTGAAAATACGCCCGATGCCCAACCCTATTGGAATACTGTTTACCGAAATTATTTGAACGGTTTTCGTCCTGCCGAAAAAAGTGGCGAACTCAATGAAATCTTTCAGATTGGTATTAAACTGGCTAAGAAAATCAATAATCCTGTCGGTGTGACTTGCATTAATTACGTTCAGCCAGATTTAGCTTTAGGAATGCGAACTGCACGCAATAAAATTGATACCCTTCAAACTTTTTACGCCCATGAACTCGAACGAGCCAGGCCTACGTATGATGCTTATTTCAAGCAAAATCCGAGTGTTAATCGTTCGTTTAATGAGTATTTGAGCAATTATGAAACTTGGAAAAAACTTCCGATTAAAGAACATTTAATGAATCTAAATTCTGAGCAAAGTATCGCAACGCTACATTATTTTAACATAACTGGCTGGATGGATACTAATACCAATGGCTACGGAGCGGAATTTACTGCTAAAGAATATTATAGAAACACTAAAATTATGCAAAATATCTTATCGAGTGTAAGTCCGTATGATAGAAAACTGCTCGTAATCATCGGTGGAGGACACGTTCAGATTCTTAGAGATATGTTAAAGTCGCATCCGTATTTTGAAATTGTGGATGTGAGAGAGATTTTGAAATGAAAATGAAAAAGATTTTACTTTTGTTTTTAGTGGCTCAAAATTTTGTTTGGGCACAAACACTCATAAAAGATAGCCAAACTAAGGAGCCAATTCCATTTGTTGCTATTTCAAAGCAGAATGGTACGGGTACATATTCAAATGAGAATGGTTCATTTGATTTATCTTTTACTTCTTCAGACACTCTCTATATTTCACATTTGGCATACAAATCTATAAAACTGACTAAGTCAGATATAGAAAAACTTTCGGGTGGTGTCGTTTATTTGGTACCGAAATCCTTTGAATTGTCAGAGGTTAAAATAAGTCCAATACAAAAAAATAGCATTAATTGTGGCTATTATTACGAAAAAACATATTTCAATAGAACTGGCCCTGGTGGCAAAAATGACTTTAGTGTTTTTGTAAATCATCTCAAAAATACTACTAATGTAGAAGGTAATTTAGAAAAACTATATTTTGATTTGCATGTTGCTCTAACCGAAAGAAGCAACTCAAGAGCAAGAGTAAGAATTTTTTCAGTTGGAGAAGACGGCCTGCCTAAAGATGATTTATTAACCAAAGAAATCATAAAAAGAATCGACCGTCTATCTCCAAATTTACAAATTGATGTGTCGGAATTTAATATTTCATTTCCACTCAAAGGCGTTTTTATTGGGCTTGAGTTTTTTTGTAATTTTGAACAAAAAGAGCCGAACAAAAGAGGCAATTACAAAACAATTACGAATTGCCCGCATATTGAAACTGCTAAAGTCTCAAATAGCCATGTTATTGGTGAAAGTTATTTTTGGACTATTTGGGCTGGTAAAATGCAATGGGTTTGTTATAGTGATGGTTTAAAAATGAAAGGCTTAAAAGGACATGTTTTTAAATTTGGTGCAAAAGTTAGGTATTAACTTACACCAAGGGTATAGGCCTATTAAACCTTTCTTCCAAAGAAATAAAAGTCTCGGTGCGATTGATTCCACCAACCTTCTGAATTTTATCGTGAAGTACTTCTCGTAAATGTTGGGTATCTCTACAAACAATTTTTACAAAAATACTGTATTGACCAGTCGTGTAATTAATGCTTACAACTTCTGGTATATTTTCTAATTGGTCGGCCACTGTATCGTACAATTCGCTTTTATCAAGATAGATTCCTAAGAAAGCACTTATGTCCCAACCGAGTTTTATTGGGTCAACGATTAGCTGTGAGCCTTTTACGATGCCCATTTGTTCCATTTTGTTCATCCGCACGTGAACTGTCCCACCCGAAACAAATATTTTTTCACCAATTGTTGTGTAAGGCATCTTAGCATCCTGCATGAGCAATGATAAAATCTTCAAATCTGTTTTATCAATTTCTAAATTTTTTTCCATTTTTAAAAACTTGAATTATGAATTTATCAATAAAATTAATAAAAAATTACGAATATTATAAATTTTAAATATTTTTTATAAAATATTTGCAACGTATATCTATTTTGTATTAACTTTGTAACATCAAAATAAGACAAAGCACCACAATTACAGCAAAGTTTAAAGTTTTGATTTATACTGTAAGGTGATGAAATTGGCAGCCATGCCCTCCTGTCTCGGGGGTGGTGATTATAGGACAAACGCAGCATAATGCCGGACTATCTTAGTCGACTGGGATTGACCACCAAATTTGTACTGTGGCTAACTACACCGTGGGCGGTTCGACTCCCCCTCTTACAGCAAGCAATTTAAAAGTGTGAAAGAATATTTTATTTGATAAATTTCTTTCATACTTTTTTTTTGAGTATTTTTGCTTAGTAAAAATATTATTTGGTTTTTAGTTTGTTGATGAAGTGTAATTGCGACACGCAATCCCGAATTGAGGTTTGCGTGTTTTTTTGTGTTTAAAAAGCACGAATGTTTAATCAAGAATCATTTACTTTGTGTTTCTGACTGAAATAAATCTAATCCATGATTGAAGAAAAAGCCTTCTTTACAAACGATGCCGTAGTTCTTGGAATTTTAATGGCTACATTGGCCCTTATTTTTTACTCAACTACCCTAAAATCATTTGAAAAGTTTTATAAAATTGTTCCTTCAATACTTCTTTGCTTTTTTATTCCAGGTTTATTGAGTTCGTTTAATGTTATTTCGGCGGCTGATTCTCAGCTTGACGAAACCGCTTCACGGTTTTTCTTACCAACTTGTTTAGTCTTTTTTACATTAAGTATTGATATTCAAGCTCTTCGACAGCTTGGTGGGAAAGCTTTGTTTGTCTTTTTTGCTGGTGCATTAGGTGTGATGGTAGGCGGACCTGTTGGAATTTGGGTGGGAAAAATGATTGACCCAACTTTCTTGGGGAAAGACGGTGAAGAAATTTGGCGAGGTCTGGCTACGATTGCTGGAAGTTGGACCGGCGGAAATGCAAACCAGTTGGCTTTAAAAGAAATCTTTCAGCCTTCGCCTGCTGTTTTTGCCCAAACAAGTGTGATTGACGTGCTTTTTGCCGAGTTATGGTTGGGTTTGCTGCTTTATTTCGTGGCAAAAGCTACAATTATCGATAAAAAAATGAAAGCTGATGCGAGTATCATTAAAGAAATACAAGAAAGGGTTGAAATTGAAAGTGCCAAACAAAAGAATCCGACTTTTCAAGAATTATTTTTATTACTGGCCGTTGGGTTTGGAATAACAGGCCTTGCCCATATTGTGGCTGATAATGTTGCTCCTTTTGTCGAAACCAATTATCCGAATCTGAAGGCTTATAGTTTAGCGTCTAAATCATTTTGGATTGTTACAGTTGCATCGCTTTCAGGTTTTATTTTGTCAAATACGAAAGCTCGCAATCTTGAGCGATTCGGTGCTTCTAAAATCGGTACTTTGTTCCTTTACTTTCTGATAGCTACCATCGGAATGCAATTGCATATTTTTGAGGCTTTCAAAAATCCGATGTTATTTTTGGTTGGCTTGATTTGGATTTTGATTCATGCTGTCTTCACTATCATTGCATCGTACATCGTAAAAGCTCCTTTTTTCTTTACAGCGGTTGGTTCGCAAGCCAATGTTGGGGGAGTCGCTTCGGCTTCGGTTGTAGCGGCTGCATTTAATCCTTCGTTGGCTCCTATTGGCGTTTTATTGGCCATTCTAGGAAATGCTGTTGGCACATATTGTGGCTACCTCACTGGCCTTGTAATGCAATGGATTTCAAATTCATAAGAGACTTATGATTAATAAATTAGGTGTTTTGTGTACTCAAAAAGGCATACATCATTAAATCCATTTCTTAGGCACTATATTTGCTCGATTTTCTGTATAAATTGAGCGAACATGAAAAAAATTTTTACTCTTTTGATGGGGTTTGTTGTGGCGTGTAATGCTCAGCAGAATCCACCCAAAAAATTTGATTATCGGTTTGAGATAGGAAGTTATTTTTCTATTAATAATAAGCTACCCTTTTGGCAAAGTTCAAATCAGTTTGGGAGTATTCCAAGCGATTTACCAGCCTTTCTTTGTCGCCAAAGTATCAAAACTCAAAAAGATACACTCAATAGATTCTTCAAATTTGATTATGGTTTTGAAGCCGTGACAGTTCTTGGTAAAAAACCGCAATTATTACTCCCCGAAGGCTTTCTTTGCACTAAACTCGGTAAGTTTGAAATTTATGCTGGACGTAGAAAAGAAATTTTTGGAATTGTCGATACACTTTTATCATCAGGTTCGGTTTCGTGGTCGGGAAATGCCATGCCAATTCCGAAAGTACAAATTGGAATGCCAAACTATACGAAGTTATTTTTTAAATGGCTGAGTTTTAAAGGTTCTTACGCACATGGCTGGTATGGAAACCAAACTTTTACTAAAGGCCACTATTTGCACCAAAAATCACTTTTTGTAAGACTTGGGAAACCAACCGCAACTTTAAATTTATACGGCGGTGTTGTGCATAATGTTACCTGGGGCGGGACCCCAAAAAATGTTCTTCCAATAGGTGATGACCGGCTTTTAAATGGAAAGTTTCCAGCCGATTGGTATGTTTATGGAAATGTAGTTTTGCCCTTGAAAGGTCTTTGGCGTCAGACTGACCGACATTACAATTACAATGCTTTTGAAACAACCAATCATTTTGGTAATCAACTTGGTTCGGTTGATGCGGCGGCTGAATTTAAATTTAAGAAAAGTAAATTGATGCTTTATCGGCAATTTTTATTTGAAGACGGTCAGTTATTTGGACTAACAAACACCGATGATGGTCTTTATGGTTTGAGTTTTACGCCAAATTCGAAGTCATCGTTTAAAAAAGTGGTTTTTGAGTATTTGTTTACAAAAAATCAGGGTCGGTATGTGGCAGGTATGGGTCGATTATTAAATTTACCTGACCGACACCCCAACGAAGAGAGCTTTTTGTTTAACCATCAACAATATTTTGATGGTTGGTCTTATAATCGACGGACCATTGGTACACCTTTTCTAACTCCCGAACAAAACATCAGAAATGAGAATCAGCTCGGAAATGGCAATGTTTTCGTGAATAACAATCGTATTTGGGCGTTTTATGGGGCTTTATTGAATCAGATTGGAACAATTACTTTCTCAAATCGACTTTCGTTTAGTAGAAATTTCGGAAATACAAGTTTGCTTGGAAGAGTTATCGAACCAGTTGACCAAATTTCGTATTCAATTAACACCGTAATACCTCTTCGAAGATTAAAAGCAGATTTGAATGTGAATATCTCGGTTGACCACGGTGATTTAATCAAAGATAATTATGGAGGTTATATCTCGTTGATTAAAAAATGGTAAGTAAAACCACTGATTGACACCATTAAATAAATTTTTTAATAATTATTTAAACCAATGCAACATATTTCGGTCAAACGTACGTCTTTATAATAAATTGGCAAATCTTTTGTACTTACTAATCCATATATAAACGATGACTGAAATGAAAACGAAGATTTTTCTTAAAGATTCACAAGGTAGAGTTCTTGAAATGAAAGACCTTGAAAATGAAAATAGTAATGAATTTGATGTAGATAAATTGAAGGATGGGATTTATTTTGTTGAATTACAACTTCCACAAGGTAAGGCTATTACGCATCAGTTTAGAGTAAATCATAACTAAACGATATAGGTTGGGTGATAATGAACTATTTATCACCCAACAACACTTTATTTATAGATTTCTCTTCTTGCCGAAAGTAATGTATTGTACATCAAAGCTGCTACGGTCATTAGTCCAACTCCACCCGGTACTGGTGTAATATAACTACATTTAGGAGCAACCTCATCGAATTTTACATCACCTTTGAGTGCAAAACCACTTTTCTTTGTAGTATCAACCACTCTGGTTAGGCCAACATCAATCACTACCGCTCCATCTTTAACCATATCGGCCGTAATGAATTCTGGTTTTCCAAGTGCTGCAACCAAAATATCAGCTTGTTTGGTGATTTCTGAAAGGTTTTGAGTTTTACTGTGCACCAAAGATACCGTACAGTTTCCTGGGTAAGTATTGCGTTGCATCAAAATACTCATCGGTAAACCTACGATTTGGCTTCTGCCCACAACCACACAGTGTTTTCCTGCTGTTTCGATATTATAGCGTTTGATTAACTCCAAAACACCGAAAGGAGTTGCCGAAATGTAAGCTGGTAAGCCTTTGGCCATTCGACCAATATTAATTGGATGAAAACCATCAACATCTTTGCGTGGCTCGATGGCTTCGATTACTTTATCTACATTTATGTGTGCAGGAAGCGGAAGTTGAACGATGAAGCCATCAATATCATCATCTTCGTTGAGTTGTTGAATGATTTCGAGAACTTCTTCTTCAGTAGTGCTTGAATCACGGCGAATGAGTGTCGATTTGAAACCAATTTCTTCACAAGACCTGATTTTACTTGCTACGTAGGTTTCGCTTGCACCATTATCGCCAACTAAAATTGCGGCTAAATGCGGAATTTTACCACCATTTGCTTTTTGTTTCTCTACTTCTTCTTTGAGTTCTTGCTTAACTTGAGCAGAAATAAGTTTACCATCAATGATTGTCATGGAGCTGATTTTTTATTGAAAGTGCAAAAGTAAGAAGATAATTACGATTTACGAATTACGATTGATGATTTACGATTTTTTTGTTAGGCTAT
>NZ_JBMLRC010000214.1:17603-21352 GCF_049241225.1 Emticicia sp. | reverse complement strand
AGCTGATTAATGCTATCATCATAGAAGGCAAATAGCCCTTCAGCTATTACGACATCGAATCGAGTCTTGAAAAGCTCAATAACTTCTTTATATTGCTCAAAATCAATGGATTGTGGCGATTCCCAATCGGTTTTGTTTTTGATTTTTGGAATTTGTGTTTCAGGAAAAACAAAATCATCTTGGTGGAAAATGATTGCTTTCTTTCCATTTTTTCTGAAATAGGTCACCAACAGATTGGCGAGTGTACTTTTTCCTGAGCGGCTCACGCCTCCAATGCCAATAATCATGATTTTGTTTGAAAAATACGCTTTTGAGTTAGATTTTGAGATTCTTTCACAAAGAAAATTAAATTTGATTATATTTAAATCAAAATCTCAAAAACCCTAAAAAAATGAATAAAGATAAACTTTCTTATTATGCCAGCTATGTGGCAATCTTCTGCGGTATTTTTCTGCTCGTCATGAAACTCTATATCAAGGATAAGTCTTCTACAAATACCGTAATGGCTCTTTTATTCGTAATTATTGGGGTTGTTGGTCTGAGAATGTACAATCGAAAATAGATTCAATACTAATCTTGTCATTAAAACTTACTTCATCTTTTATAAAATGTACTTCAGAAAAACGTTATTATTATTTATTATTGCTACGTGTCTTAGTAAAGTTTCTGCTCAAAGTTTGGTTTATCTACGTCCAGATAGGGTTTTTGATGGTGAAAAAAATCTTGAAAAATACGGAGTCGTCATTAAAGGAAATAAAATTGAACAAGTTGATAGTCAGGCGAATATCGAAAAAAGTTTGCCAAAAGATGCTAAAACTATTGATTTGAAAAATTGTACGCTCTTACCTGGGTTGATTGAAGGGCATACGCATCTTTTTCTTCATCCTTACAACGAAGTAACGTGGGACGACCAAGTTTTGAAAGAACCACGTTCGTATCGCACAGCAAGGGCAGTAATTCATGCCGAAAAAACGCTCAAAGCGGGTTTTACTACCGCACGAGATTTAGGAACAGAAGGGGCAGAGTTTGATGATGTAGGTCTGAAAAAAGCCATTGATGATGGTGTGATTATTGGTCCGAGATTATTGATAGCTACGAAAGCTTTAATTGCGACGGGTAGTTATGGACCACGCACTTTTTCGCCTGACATCAAAGTGCCACAAGGGGCAGAAGAAGCTGACGGAATAGATGATTTGATTAAAAAAACGCGTACTCAGATTGGGAAAGGTGCCGATTTGATTAAAATATATGCTGATTACCGTTGGGGATTGCGAGGAGAAGCCGCTCCAACTTTTTCTTTGGATGAAATAAAGTTGATTGTGGCAACCGCTCAAAGTGCTGGCCGACCAACGGTTGCCCATGCTTCAACCGTAGAAGGTATGCGTCGTGCAATTTTAGGTGGTGTGGAAACGATTGAACATGGAGATAACGGTACACCCGAAATTTGGAAATTAATGGCTGAAAAGAATGTGTATTTGTGTGCGACTTTAGCGGCTGGTGATGCCGTTAGTCAATACAAAGGATGGAAGAAGGGAATAGATGAAGAACCAGAGCGAATCAAGAAAAAGCGAATAACTTTTAAACAAGCTATGGAGGCAGGAGTGAAGATTTGTTTTGGTGGCGACGTGGGAGTTTTTGCTCACGGTGATAATGCCCGTGAACTTGAAATGATGGTTGAATACGGAATGACTCCGACGGAGGCTTTAAAATCGGCTACAAGTATCAATGCCGATGCTTTTCATGTGAATAATGAAGTTGGACGCATCAAAAATGGGCTTTTGGCAGATATTTTGGTAGTGGAGGGCAATCCTTCGCAGACAATTACCGATATTAGAAAGGTGAAAAAAGTTTATAAAAATGGTGTTTTAGTAGAATAATTATACTGAAATTTTAGCAATAATAACACATCAAGCACGAAGTTACACTAAGATTTTATTTGAGTGACTTCATGCTTTTTGTATTCAAAGTAAAAATTTTATAGTAAACGTAGAACGGTAATTCCTGAATGTTTCTTTATTCTGTTTAGGTAATCTGCCAAAGGTTCGGTGGTAATCATCACTTTTTTGAGGTCATATGAGGCATGAAGTAAATGAATTCGACCATTTTGTTTAATGGCAAAACCCTCATGATTGAAGTCCAGTCCTTCCACTCCTGATGTTATTCCAATAATATCACCATCTTTGATTTCAGATTCTATTTTACTGACCTTACTTTTTGGAATAAAGAAGAAATCGTAAGTATTGATTGTTTTTTGAGCTTTCTCTACCGCTGAAAAAGATTCCTTATCTTGTAATTTTGTGTATAGATTTCGGTGAGCAGTCATAAAATTGATGTTTTTATTGGCTTCTTCGCCACCAATCAGAGGCGTCATTTCTTGGGCAATATTATTATCTTCAGTCTGAATCATCCATTCTTTGAAATAATGGATGCGTGAGCCATACCCATTTACCTTTCCTTTACGGTAACGTAGATTTTTTAGGTGATTATTAAATTTCTCGTAACTAGGTTTTTCATCGTACTTCGTCAAAGTCATTGCTGTTACACTCTCCACAAATGTCCAGCAGTCAAAATCTCTCAGATTACAAACTAACTGTTCGTTCGGAAGAGCGTCCAACGTCCCTGCCTTGTAAGGCTGACCAATGAAACTCTTAGCGATTGTAATAGCTGTTTGTGCTTTGTTTTCGCCTTTAGGCAATTTCATTTTCTGCATAAATACCATTTCGTCGGCACTTTGTGCAAATACAATATTCAAAGATATGACAGTAAGAAATAGACTAAAGATGTTTTTGAGCAACATTTGATACATGGTTTTGATATTATCTGACAAAGGTATGATTTCGAGAAGAAGTATTCAAACGATTTTTGAATATGGTTGTGAACGAATATATGATAAAAATATTGCAAACATACCATAATTGCCACCGCTGGCAAAGATTATTTTTCAAAACAATAAATTGGTACGCTGTTCGTGAATTCAAGAGTATAAGTTTCTGAATAAAAAGGATGGTATTTGTACCAGCAACAATCACAGGCTTTCGTGCATATTACATTTTCTAAGAATTGAGTGTATCCTTCCAATTTATGAGTCAGGATCACTTAGTGACTCATGTCGTTTTGTCTATGTTTACTATCGTTTCTAGTGTTTACGAAGTCTATTATCAAATGAGAAATCTTCAGTACGCAAAATTTTGACTTTTGAAAAGTCTGGGTGAGCAGGATTAATTAGAAAATTATACTCGCCTTCAACCACGACCGATGGAACTCGCAAAGTTAGATATTCGGCAGCACTTAGCCACGAAGCACTAATTTTTGTCGTTGAATCGCTTGGCTCAATATTATTCCAATCTTCGGGTAAAGATTTTGTGGGAATTGTTAAGATAGAATCATCGGGAATGTAAATCGTAATCAATTGATAATTAAGGGGTAAGAAGGCATTTGTGGTATGTACAAGTACCTCCACAAGGGCTAACGCTCGTGTGCCAGCAGTGTATAAAACCGCATCACCTTTTTTATTCCATCGCCCACCGTGAATCTTTGCACCAGTTCCCGATAAATCGTTGGCGTATTTACTTGAAGACAATCGAAAAACTTCCATGTAGAAACGCTTAGGCTAAAATTCCGTGTTCGATTCTACCGATTTCGTCCAAAACCATCTCAAAACCAAAATTCGTATCAAGAATTTCGACTGGTGTTTTTGAGCCAAGAAATGGATTCGGGTGACGCATCCAGCCTTTGAAACGCTCCAAATC
>NZ_JBMLRC010000214.1:8909-17503 GCF_049241225.1 Emticicia sp. | reverse complement strand
TCTGACATTTGTCGTAAATTAAACGAAAAATGTCGTAATTTCCAAGCTTTTGCGACTATTCTTTTAGCATCAATGCTTCAATATCTTCGATTTCGAGCGGAATATTGGCCATTAAGTCTTCATTGCCAGTTTCAGTAATCAAAATATCATTTTCGAGCCTGATGCCGAGTTTTTCTTCTGGAATATAAATGCCGGGTTCACAGGTGAAAAGCATTCCTGCCTTGAAAACCTCATAACGATTGCCCACATCATGCACATCAAGCCCCAAATGATGCGAGATTCCGTGAGGGAAATATTTTTTATAAAGCGGGGCATCTTCGTTCTGATTTTCAACCTCACTTTGCTTCAATAAACCCAGTTTTATTAATTCTATTTCCATTATTTTGCCTACTTCTTTGCGTAGATTTTCCATGGTATTTCCTATAACGAGCATCTTTTTAGCGGCTTTCATAACATTCAAAACTGCCGAATAGACTTCTTTTTGTCGAGCCGTAAAACGCCCATTTACTGGCAAACAACGAGTAATATCGGCATTATAATTGGCATATTCGGCCCCAAAATCCATCAAAATTACTTCGCCCGCTTCGCACAGATTATTGTTTGTTACATAATGCAATACACAAGCACTTTCGCCCGAAGCCAAAATAGGAGCGAAGGCATGACCACGTGAGCGATTTCTCAGAAACTCATGTGTAAGTTCGGCTTCCAATTCAAATTCGGCAACTTTTGGTTGTAAGAATTTGGCCATTCTTACAAAACCTTTACCCGTAATTTCGATAGCTTTTTTTATTAAATCAATCTCAATCGGGTGTTTGATTACTCTCAATTGGTGCATCAAAGGAGCAAGACGCTCGATTCGATGAAGTGGAAATTTGTGTTTAAATTCAGTAATAAATCTTCGTTCACGGCTTTCAAAATTCCAATCTCCACCATCGTGTTCGTTTAGATTTAAGTAAACTTGGTCGGCCAAGAAGATGAGTTTTCGTAAAATTGTCTCAAAACTGCTCGTCCAAACCACTTTTTCGATGCCCGAAATCTCCGTGGCTTGTTTTTTAGAGAGCTTTTCTCCTTCCCAAACTTTTATATGTTCGCTGGTTTCTCTAACCAATAAAATTTCTCTAAATTTTTCATCGGGAAAATCTGGAAACAGAACCAAAATAGTTTCTTCTTGGTCGATACCTGTCAAATAGAAAATATCGTTATTCTGACGAAACCCAAAAGTACCATCAGCGTTACTCGGTAAAACATCATTCGATTGAACAATTACCATCGAATTGGGCTTGAGATAGCTTTTTAATCTTTCACGATTTGCAATAAATAGTTGCGAATCAATTTTTTCGTAACGCATTTTCGTTTTTTAAGTAGAATTTTTAGAATATTTGCGAAATTATAAATTATCAAACACGAATGATTCGATTCAACCAAATTTTCTCAATTTTTGTTATACTCGCTGCATTTGTTCTGAAAGCCGAAGCCCAGCAGTCAAAATATTGGGTAGTTTTTACTGATAAAGAGGTAAATGCTGGGCCAGCAATTTCTGAAAAATGTAAAGAAAATAGACGAATGCTTGGTTTGGTCGAGAATCAATTTTCTGATTTACCACTTACAAAAAAATATACTACTGATTTAGAAAAGTCTGGTATTCAACTACTTGTAAAATCAAAATGGTTGAATGCTGTGTCGGCAATCTTGTCTGATGCTCAGATAGAAAAAGTGAATGATTTTGATTTTGTCAAAGAAATTATTCCTATTGAAAGTCAGACTGTGCCTGCAAGTATAAATTCACCAAAGCATACCAATAAAAACGTCGGCAAGGTTTCGAACCTTGCCGACGTTGAAAAACAACAAAACGATGACCTTCGTGTAGATTTTGCAATGAAACAAATCGGTATCGAACATTTTTTAGATGCTGGTTTAAATGGAAAAGGTGTAACCATTGGTGTAATTGATGCAGGTTTTTTTGGTGCGAACGATACCCAAACCCTTAAACATCTATTTGAAAGAAAGCAGATTTTAGGTGTAAAAGACTATGTAAACCCCAAGAAAAAAGATTATTTTGGCGAGCAAGAATCTGCATCTGATTTTCACGGAACCGAAGTTTTGAATGCCATTACTGGTCGAAATTTTAAAGAAAATTTTCAGATTGGATTGGCAACAAATGCCAATTTTTATTTAGCTCGAACCGATAGCGGGAATAAAGAATTTAGAGGTGAGGAAGATAACTGGATGGCCGCTATGGAATGGATGGATAGTCTGGGGGTACGATTGATAAATACATCACTGGGCTACGCAAAAGGTTTTTCAAATCCAAAAGAAAGCTATACACCCGAACAAATGGATGGAAAAACAAGCGTGATTGCCCGTGCTGCAAAAATGGCAGTTGACGAAAAAGGTATAGTTTTGGTGGTTTCGGCAGGCAACGAAGGTGATGACAGCTCGTGGAGAATTATCTCGACTCCAGCCGATGTAGATGGGGTGATTGCTATCGGTGCAACGAATGAATTGGGCATGAAAATGGGGTATAGCAGTATCGGCCCAGAGTTTTTGACTTATATGAAACCCAATGTTTCGTGTTTTTCGCTTTTTGGTACATCGTTGGCGGCTCCCGTAATTACGGGTTTTGTGGCTTGTGTCATGCAAGCATTTCCAAATTTGAATAACAAAGAAATTCGTACAATCCTCGAAAAATCGGCTAATCTTTACCCTTACGGCAATAATTTTATCGGTTATGGAGTTCCAAGTGCCAAGAAAGCATTGAAATTAGCAGCAAAAAGACCGCTCAGCGAAGTTGAACCAAGAATCATAGAAGTAGCCGAAAACGAAAAACAAGTTGAAATTCCGATGCCGGTTGGTGAAATTGCAGTGGTTTTTCACAAGAAAAATGCTACTCACGTAGTTACACAAGAATCTGTAAAGGCTAAATATAATTTTATTCCGCTCAAACGAAATCCATCAGTTAAACAAACAACCGTAATGACTCGTGAAGAAGTAGTAGAGGTGATTTGGAAATAACACCCCCAGCCCCCAGGGGAGTTTATGTTCTACACCTCCCCCTTTAGGGGTTGGGGGTGTTGGGTCTCGTTAAAAACTTAGTTGTATAGAATTTTCCTTTATGGAAACGGAAATAAATGTTTCCGACCCTCACCACGCTCATATCTTTCACTTTAGAAACATTTTCAATATCATCTTCTAAAGTATGTATTGTTCCTTGGGTTTTCTTGGCAATCTGCACATAATCGTCTTGGAATGCTAAGTTTTTGCGGTAAGTTTCGCCACAAAGGATAATATGCACTTTCTTTTTTACTTTCGATAACAGCTTCATATCTTTAACTTCGCTGCTATTATCAGCAATCATCACGATTTCGTCGGCGTCAGGGAAGTTCTTTTGTGCATAAAGAATTGCCTCAATATTATTTTCTGGTTTATCTTTATTGTTTTCAGTATTATTGATAGCCGCAAACATGGTATCCCAAAGTACGAGTTCGTCTTTTGTTCTGACCGTAAACATTTTGCCTGGAAGCCGTCCACGAGTTTGGCGACCGAGACTATCGCAATCTGTGAAAAATACAATTCCTTTAATCGATTTATTATCAGTGTTTTCGTTCATCCAATCGAAAACCTGTGTCGTATAAGGAAACATCGTTGAAGTAATGTCACAGACAATTACTACGTTTTTCCATTTATCAATGTTTCTATCGAGAGCGTCGTAAGAAGTAAGCTCATAAGTTTTTCCGAGTGCTCTAACTCTCGAAATTTTATCGCTCATCGAAACCGCACTTGCCGAGAGGAATCTAATTTCTTTTTCGGCTAAATCATCGGCGAGATTATCCTTGAAAACTAATCTTTTATTCGTTATTTTATTGAGCTTAATTTCTGTTTCGTTTTGTTCGTTAAATTCTTGGGTTTCGTTGTAAAGCTCAGGAAAAACTGGCGATTCATTTAATTTTGAAACGGGTTCTTCGATGCTTGATTTGGTAGATTCAGTGGCAGGAGGAAGGCTCTGCGTTGTAATTTTAGAAGTTTCTTCGGGTTCTGATTGCCTAAGTTTGAGTGATAGAGGCTTACTGCTCATATAAAACTCCACGATTGGAGTTTCGCTCACAACTATATAAATTAAACTAAGCAAGAGTAGCCCAAAAGTAGGGTAGAGGAAACGTAAAGTTTTGCTAATAAGCAGCTTACGCTTCATCTTCTTCCAGTCTTCTGGTGATTTTTCAGGACTAAAACCCTCAAGTTTCTCCCTGATAAACCGATGAAATTGTTGTTCTTCTTGCATAATTTAAAGCATTTTTCTGAGTTTCTCACGAAGCAAACCATTGGCCAAAGATAAATTGGCTCTGGATGTACTTTCTGCCATGTTTAGCATTTCGCCGATTTCTTTATGAGAGTACCCTTCTATGGCATAAAGATTAAAAACCAAACGATAATTGGTTGGTAAACTCTGCACTGCCTTCATAATATCTTCGGACGAAAGTTGGGCATAAACCGATGTATCGCCGAAGTTTGTTTCGATAATATTTTCAGGTAATTGGGTGGTTTGATTCTTGATGTTTTTTCGAAAATGGTCAATCGCTACATTAATCATGATACGCCTGAGCCACGGTTTGATACGTTCGATATTTTCGATTTTATCTAAACTCTTGAAGACCTTCAAAAAACCATCATTCATAATTTCCAGAGCATCATCACGGTTTTCGCAGTAACCCATACATACCGACAAAGCAAAACCATGAAAATGCTCATAGAATTTCTTCATAGCACTTTCTTTGCCTTTTAGGCAGTCTTCTACTACTTCCATCAAACTATTAGAGTTCAATAGCGGCTTGCGGGTTAATGGGTTGAAGTAAATTTCTGTAGTTGATGTAATCACGGAAAATTTACGTTTAGATGGGTGCTTTTATCCAAGACGTAAATTTTCCGTAGAAACGCTGTCAAATTTATAAATTTCCTCTTAAAGTAACAATAAAGTTTCTACCAGCACTACTGATACCTGAGGCAAAATTGCGATAGTTTTTATCAAGGATATTTTCGCAGGCAGCTTGTATTTGTAAATGCTTGTTAATTTGAAAGGCACTTCTCAGATTCAAAGTCAACCACGAAGGCATACCATCGGGTGTTGCATATTGGGCGTTATCTTCTCCTTCGGGGTTGTAATCGGCAATTTTTTTCCAGCCATTATAAAGACTAAATGCTTCGATTTGAAGTTTGTTTTTATTAAATTTTAAAGCAGTTCGCCCAAACATCGGCGGAATGTGGTCAAGCGGTGTATTTTTATCGTCCTTGATTTTTCCTTTCGTATTATTCAGGGTGCTTGAAAATACCAAATCAGGTGTTAGTTTGGCAAAAATGGCAATATTCCACCCATTTATTTGAGCTTCACGCACATTTTGGCTTGCAACAACCGTACTTTTTGTACCTAAATAGTCAACCGAGCTTTGTCCATTCAATGTAAATGGGGCAGTTATGATAGCATTCTTAAACTGGGTGTAAAAATAAGTTGCTTCTACTGTGAAAATTTCACCAATTTGCTGATTGATTGACGCTTCGTAGTTATAAGTATATTCGGGCTTGATGTCAGGGTTTGGTACCACCAAAGTTCCAGCTCTTGAGTCAAAGACTTTGGTCATGTCATCAACGTTGGGACTTCTAAACCCGCTCGAAAATAGTATACTTAACTTAGTTTTATTTACAGGTCGAGCAACAATACCCAAGTTTCCAGAAAGAGCGTTCTGATTCTGTTTGGCTTCATTATAAGGAAATGGGAAAAAAGTTTTATCCTTAAACTCGGTACTAAGTTTTACGGCGTTGTATCTTAGCCCACCATTGATATACAACTTTTGTGAAATATTCAATTGATTGGTCAAGTAAATTGCTATTGACTGCATCATGTTTTTACCATCAGGGTAGCGTGTGCTTGCAGGTGTAATGACACCCGTACTGATATTGAGGTTAGAAGCCGTTGATTTCACATCATTATAAGTCAACTCGGCACCATATTGAATAGTATTAGTTTTGATAACTTTCTGAAAATCAGCGTTTAGGGTCCATACTTTTACATTTTCTATTTGGCTTCTTTTGTTTACATTATTGAAGTTTCGTGAAATCCTACTTTCTTCAATATCTTGAAAAGCCGCCGTAATCATTGCCTTATCGTAGATTTTTGTATCAGAAAGGTCTAAGTGATAGGCTGCCAAGAAACGTTTTTCGGGGCCGTAATACCATTCCGCAAATCTTGGATTTGTCCCTGAAACTTCAGTGAGTCGGTCATAGCGTGGCACATCAGAAGTATTTGAATATTGTAAATTGATGGTATGCTTTACTTTATCTGACGGCTGATACATAAACTTCTGTAATATATCATACTGCGAGTAGGCACTGCCGATTTGTTTGTTATAGTCACTGTTTGCTACTTTAGTATCTTTTCCATCAATTCGCTCGGCATAAAATAATCTTTTGCCAAAATCAGGAAATTTATCAGTGCGTTTATCGCCTTGAATTAAGTCTCCAAAATCAGAATAAGTAATACTTGTCAATGAGCCAAATTTCTTAAAACCCAAATTTACATCAGTATGAACCGTTTTTTCGTTCCAAGCTGACGAATAACGCGTGTATGCCGATGCCGTAATTTTTTCAAGCGTAGGGTTTTTGCTTCTGAAGCTCATTACACCACCGAGTGCGTCGCTACCATAAATTACAGAACTTGGCCCGAATAAGATTTCGGCACGGTCGAGCATACTTTGGTCGATTCGCAGCACATTTTGTAAGTGGCCTGCTCTATAGATGGCATTATTCATTCGGATTCCATCTACCACAATTAATACTCTACTCGATTCAAAACCTCTCAAAACGGGGCTTCCGCCGCCACCTTGACTTTTTTGTACGAAAACATTGCCCGAATTCATCAATAAATCTGCTGTATTTGGTGTATTCTGAAAAGCAATCTGATTTTTTGAAATCAGACTAATCTGATTGGGAAGAGTTCCTCTTTGAGCTTCAAATTTACTTCCCGAAACTACCACTTCGTTGAGCGAAATGTTCTTTTCGGTCGAGTCAATTTGGGCTAATACCCCGAAAGGTAAAAGCATTAGAAAATATATGTATTTCATTATGAATTTTATTTAGTAAAACAAAAACAGCTATTGCACAAAACTGTGAATAGAGAGATAAGCACTTCAATTAAATATCGAGGTGTGCTTTATAGAAGTTTTATGTACTAAACTAAATCGGGTGGAGGCGAAGCTACCGACAAAAAAATTGACGTAAGCCAGGTATTAAACATATATTGTATGTGCAGACTTATTCGTGATTGAAAAATAAATAGTGGCTTTTCAAAAATACTGAGAGGAATCTTGAGGAAATTGAGGAGGATTTTTTGCGTTTTTTTGATAGGACTATTCGCTAAATCTTTCTTAACCATTGATTCAATTGAACGATTCAATTCGGTCTCTTTTTTATCTTCAAAACACCAAAGTATTGTTTCACCGTTGAGTGTTTCTTTACGCATTACGTCATACATAATGCCATTTAGCTCAAATTCATCTTTGTCGTTGTATTCACTATTAATGATTCTAACGAGTTGACTGTCGGGTAATTTATGAAGAATACTGTGTTTGATTTCGTGGCGAATGCTTCTTCGTTTGATTTCAACATAGACAAAACAGCCAACCGAGTTGATTAAGAATATAGCAAAAAGCCCCCCAGCCAATAGCTGATGAAATTGTTTTTTAATGGATGGCTTATTTGATTGATTGGGTTTCAATCGGATGAAGGTTTATTGTTGCTCTAAAAGCAAGTTTATTTTTTAGAACTTTTTTCTTTTTTATCTTTATCTTTCTTTTTCGGGAATTCGTAGTCGAAACCGTTTTGTACCTTCAAGTTATAGTCAAAAAATTCTAATGCCCTTTGCAAGTTGCTTCGATTGACCGCCACAAAGTAGGGATGACGGCCATCTCCACGACGAACCAAGCGAGCGTCCAATTTAAAAATTGTTCCCTCCGGATAATGTGCCACTAATTTTGCTGGGCAACTTACCTTCAAATCGCGTGGTACGCTTTGGCCGTTGATGGTATTCAAACGCATGCGTTTTCGGCTCGAATCGAAATAAGATTCGGCAAAGACATCTAAAAAGAAAATTTTGTTTAACTCTGGAACTTCGTCCACTAACGACAACTGCATCAATTTCAATCTTTTATTGGTCATGGCACTTGAATGTTTAATCCATGAATATCGCAAATCTATGTAAAATTTCAGAAAATAATCAATCCTACCTGTGATTTTTTAAGCAAAAAGCGTACCTTTGCACTTTCTTTTCGAGACATAACCAATAACATGGCAGAAGTTAAGATATTTTCTGGTACGTCATCCAATTATTTGGCGAGCCGAGTTGCAGATTTTTATGGCAAAGATTTAGGAGGTGTGAGCATCAACCGTTTTGCCGATAGTGAGATTTCAGTGAGTTTTGATGAGTCAGTACGTGGCTGCGATGTATTCATTGTTCAATCTACCTTTCCACCGAGCGATAATATCATGGAGCTATTGATGCTCATTGATGCCGCTCGCCGAGCTTCGGCTCACTATGTTTGTGCAGTTATTCC
>NZ_JBMLRC010000214.1:2975-8809 GCF_049241225.1 Emticicia sp. | reverse complement strand
TGCTCATTGATGCCGCTCGCCGAGCTTCGGCTCACTATGTTTGTGCAGTTATTCCTTATTTCGGATATGCTCGCCAAGACCGCAAAGATAAGCCAAGAGTGGGTATTGCTGCGAAATTGATTGCCAATATGCTTACAGCCGCAGGTGCTGACCGAGTAATGACAATGGATTTGCATGCTGGCCAGATTCAAGGTTTCTTTGATATTCCGGTTGATCACCTTGAAGGGACTTCAGTTTTTGTTCCATATCTGAAATCACAGAATTTAACAAATCTTAAGTTTGCTTCTCCTGACGTTGGTGGGGTTTCTCGTTGCCGCAAATTTGCTTCATTTTTTGATGCCGATATTGTGATTTGCGACAAACACCGCAAAAAGGCCAACGAAATTGCTTCTATGCAATTAATCGGAGATGTTGAGGGGTCGGATGTGATTTTGGTTGATGACTTAATTGATACGGGTGGTACGATTTGTAAAGCAGCCGAATTGATTTTATCGAAAGGAGCAAAATCTGTTAGAGCTTTTTGTACGCACCCAGTTTTATCAGGCAAGGCCAATGATAATATTTCAAACTCGGTTCTCACAGAATTGATTGTGACTGATACGATTCCATTACGCCAAGTAAACGAAAAAATTAAGGTTCTTTCGGTTGCCGAATTATTCGGAAAAGCCATCGGGCGAATCCGTGATAATGGCTCAATCAGCACTTTATTTATAAATAATCAACAAATTTTAGGGCTTTAATTCCTAAAGATTGTGCCTTTAACTGAACTCTCAAGGCACGATATACACTAAAAAAACTCCGATTTGAGAGTAAGGAGAAAAAATAAAATGAAAAAAGCAGAGATTGTAGGGTATAACAGAGCGAATCTCGGTCGTACTGCATCGCAAGAATTACGTGGTCAAGGAATGGTTCCGTGTGTATTATACGGAGGAACTGAGCAAGTATCTTTTTACGTACCACAGTATTTATTCCGTCCGTTGTTGTTTACTCCTGATGTTTATGAAGTAACAATCAACATCGAAGGTAAAATCTACACTGGTATTTTACAAGATTCTCAGTATCACCCAACTACTGACCAAATTATCCACGCTGATTTCTTAGAAATCACGCCAGATAAGGTTATCAAAGTTGCAGTACCTGTTAAGTTACATGGCCCGTCAGAAGGTCAAAAGAAAGGGGGTAAATTGGTTCAAAAAATGCAAAAAATCCGTGTTCAAGGACCAGCTAAGAACATCCCAGATTATATCAACATTGATATTAAAGATTTAGATTTAGGTAAATCAGTGAAAGTTGGTACTATTGCAGAAATCGAAGGAGTGAAAATTTTGGAAGCTGCGAGCAATCCAGTTGCCTTTATCTCTATTCCTCGTGCATTGCGTGGTCAATAATCAATCGAGATTACTTATTTTGTGGGGCGAACCGAGCAACAATTGCTTTTGGGTTCGCCCTTTTTTTGTGCGTATAGTGAGAGTTGATTAAATATAAACACTATTAAAAAAGGCGAACAGGATGTGGCCGTCGCACGGTTCGCCTCACATATTTAATCTAAATCAATGGTATCAGTTCGGTCGTCTTCCTGAAAAAACTCTACTTTCCAAGTGTGGTCGGCCAATAAAAACACTTTCGCCAAAAATTGATTGAAGGGAAATTTTCTTCCCCATTCGTTTGGAGCAACCATCGAAAGAATATCCGAGCCATCTTTCTTTTCGTATAAATAATAGATATGCCCAATAATTGGCTCAAAACCCATCACGGCATCATAGATTCGCTCCGAAACTTCAATTCTGTTTTGCACTTCTTTGGCTTGTTGAGCAAGCAACTCCATTTGGCGATAAATCTTGTTTATTTGTTCATGCGTTTGCTGACGCATCGCCAATTGTGCTTTCCCCTTTACTTTGCCCATATCTTCGGGGCGAATTACTGCACCACCTGAGGTATGAGCGTATTCAAGCAAACCAGGATTTTCGGCAACTTTTATTTTATCTATTGGATTGTGTTCCATCTTTAGGCTTCATTTTATGTTTTATTGAATCCATAAATTGATTTTTGATGCTGGAGGGCAAATCTATTTATGACTCAAAAATGATAAATAATCTATTTTTTGCAAATATAATGGATAAAAAAACTATTAAAATAAAAATTAGTGTATTTATTATCCAATATTAAATGATTTTGAGGAATTAAATACTTTTAAATATCAACAAGTAGAAGTTTGTATTTGTTTAATTATTTCGATATTTTTGAAAACATATCTTGAATATAATCGTTAAAAAACAAATAACAAAAGATGCAAGAAACTATGATGACCAATATCGAAACCGAACCAACAGAAAAAAAAGAAGTAACAAATACGATTGACCGCAAAGAGTTTATGCGACAAGTTGGACTCAGTTTTGGGGCAATTATGCTCATGAATTGTCTACAATCTTGCGGTGATGGAGGCGAAATTCCTGACCCAAATCCAACAGGAACTAATGGTAAATTAGATTTTACTATCAATATCAATGATGCAGCCTATTCAAATCTGAAAACAAAAGGTAGTTCGGTTGTCATACGAGCACAAAATGTAATTATCGCTCGCGTGAACGACACAAATGGCACTTGGATTGCAGTAGATTCGAGATGCACACACGAACAAACGACTGTTAATTACCGCCCTACGAGCAACGATTTTCTGTGTCCGAATCATGGTTCAACTTTTTCATCGACTGGAGCTGCAACCAAAGGTCCAGCTACTGCTCCTCTCACTCGCTATAATACATCTTTTGATGCAACTAATAATACTTTAAGAGTTTTTGCTTAATTTTGTATAGCAAAATATTTATTCAACCCTTCTCAGTTTGACAAATTGAGAAGGGATTTTTATTTTAAAATATGATTTTTTTAGAAAGAGATGGCTCTTGTATCAATACACAGCCCAATAATCCATACTACAAAAAAGTTTTTCAATTTAAAGAATTGTGGGAATCTGGCCAAGAAACCTTCGAGATTCAAACTTCTGGTTCGACCGGAACGCCAAAAACAATAATACTTCACCGCAAGCAAATGGTGGCATCTGTGAAAATGACTGCCAAGGCGTTCAACTTAGAAGAAGGCGATACTGCATTTTGTTGCTTAAATATTGACTATGTTGCGGGCATGATGATGCTCGTCCGTGCCTTTGAAATCGGAATGGATTTGGTGGTTGTTGAGCCAAAATCTAATCCGTTTGAAGATATTGAGAAGCATTTGTATATCCTAAAATCAAACCGTGGACATAATTTCTTTGCTTTTGTTCCACTTCAAATCCAAACATTGTTGGAGAGTAAGCCAATTTTTACGGAGATATTAGGTTCGGCTAAAGCCATTATTATTGGCGGAGCAGCTGTAAATGATTCGATTGTTGAGAAAGTACAGACTATTTTTCCGCCCGTGTATGTAACCTACGGCATGACCGAGACTATCACACACATCGCTACCAGACGTATCAATGGCTCAGAAAAGGAAGATTTTTTCAATACCCTCGATGGCGTTGATATACAACTCAATGACGAGAATTGTTTGATGATAAAGTCTAAAACTACTGGTAATGAGTGGATTACGACAAATGATGTAGCCGAAATTATCAACGGAAGTAGTTTTATTCTACACGGAAGAATTGATAATGTGATTAATAGTGGAGGAGTGAAGATTCAGTTGGAAAAGGTCGAAAAAGCGGCCGAAGGAATATTAAAAAAACTTTCAACTCATGAACAAACTCTCAACGGAAGATATTTTGTGTTTAGCCTGCCCGATGAAAAACTCGGTGAAAGACTAATTTTTGTACTTGAGAAAGAGTTAAATCAGGCCTTTCCGAGCAAAGATGATGCAACTAAGATAGATATTCTGCAAGGTTTCAAAGAAATTTTGCCTAAATTTGAAGTTCCGAAGGAAGTGTTTTTTGTAGAAAAACTAATTGAAACACCAACGGGAAAAATTGATAAAATTAAAACGATAAATGCCTACGTTCTCCCTCAAATATCAAACGGCTGAAAATATTCCAGCACCTTTTGCCCATGCCATTGAGATAAATGGAAGTTTTGACCAAGATTTAGATATAAGTTTTGAGCTGACATACCTCGACCGTGAAGACCTTACCGAAGATGAAATTTTGGAAGAAGGATTCACAACTAACGACAATTTCACTTGGAAAGGTACATTGCCAAAGGTTTGGTCGGATGTAGTTTTTGGCAGTCTGAAATCGGCTAATGAGTTGCAAATCAAGTCATTAGAGCCTCATCAGGATTTTTGGCAAGTGGAGTTTGACGGCAAAAGTTTTTATCCAAAAAACACGGATGCTTTTAAATACCTGATTGAAGAAATACAGCAGGCGGTTTATGAAAAAGCTGGCAAAGAAGCGGCTTTGAAATTGACGTATTTGAAAAATCAATCGGGTGAAAATGTTGAGGTCTTTGTGACGGCTTCGTTTGTAGATAGAAAACTACAATTAGTCAGAACTAATAATATTGACGGAAGTAGTGAAACCAAGGTTTTAGTTTGGGACGAGCTCAACTACATTCTCAAAAATACATTTTCTGGCGAATTTGAAGCAGATTTTGCCCACGGAACCAAGCCATCGCATAAAGGTTTATTTCTAAATGCAGGTGATGAACTTTGGTATGAAGTAGGAAAATCACTATTGATTCAGCCAAACAAGATATTGAAGATAATGAAAATGTGATGCTATTATCATTGGCACGCTGATGATACGGATACTTTGTAACGCTGATTTACACTGATAATCAGTTAAAATCGGCGTTGGTACATCCGTTTAATCAGCGTGCCAATAAATGGATGTAGAATTTACAACCTACAAAGCCTCTCAGCTGCTCGTTCGAGCATTTCATCATCTTTCGCAAAGCAAAATCTTAGTATTTTATTGTCAATTTTATCGGCATAAAATACCGAAATCGGAATAGAGGCAACGCCAATTTCTTTTGTCCACCTTACTGCTAAATTATAATCTGATTCGTCAGTTATATTTTTATAAGAAACCATCTGAAAGAAACTTCCCTCGGCAGGAATCCATTCAAATCTTGAATCTTTTATCCAATTAATAAATTTATCTCGTTTTTCTTGGTAAAATTGTGTTACTGAAAGATAATTATCTGGCTCTTTCAAGAAATCAGCAAAAGCGTATTGGAAAGGAGTTGGGCAAGAAAACGTAATCCATTGATGGGCTTTTCTAAACTCAGCCGATAATTCTTTGGGGGCTAAACAATACCCAAGTTTCCAACCAGTTGTATGAAAAGTTTTGCCAAATGAGCCACATACAAAAGTGCGTTCTTTCAAATCGGGGTGCATAGCCGGTGAAAGGTGTTTGCGGCCATCAAAAATAATATGCTCATAAACTTCATCCGAAACCACAAAAATATTACTGCCCTTTAGTATTTCTGCCAATGAATTAATATCACTTTGCGTAAGACATTTACCAGTCGGATTATGTGGTGTGGTGAGCATAATCGCTTTGGTTTTTTCCGTAATTTTAGATTTAACCACTTGCCAATCAATCTGAAAATCATTTTCGGGTGAAAGTGTCACATAAACTGCTTTTCCGCCGTTTAATTCTATACAAGGAACATAGCTATCATAAGCAGGCTCGAATACAATTACCTCATCATCTTTGTGAATGATGGCTGTCATGACTGCATAAAGAGCTTCCGTACAACCAGAAACGATAGTAATTTCATCGTTTGGGCTGTAAGAAAGTCCGTACGAATCAAATGTTTTCTGGGCAATCGCTTCACGTAAAGGCATAATACCCGCCATTGGAGCGTATTGGTTCATTCCATTTTTCATGTGATGATTGACCAATT
>NZ_JBMLRC010000214.1:0-2875 GCF_049241225.1 Emticicia sp. | reverse complement strand
CCCGCCATTGGAGCGTATTGGTTCATTCCATTTTTCATGTGATGATTGACCAATTCGATAAGTTTTGGCGAACAATTATAGTTCGGAAAACCTTGTGATAAATTGAAAGCACCAGTTTCTGCCGCCAGTTGCGACATAACTGTGAAAATAGTTGTACCTACGTTGGGTTGTTTGGAGGTAATCTGCATTTATTTCTTTATTCGTTCTAATTCAAATTTCATTTCATCAACCAAATTCCCCAGTTTGCTGTATGGTGTGCTTGGTTCGGGTAAAGTATGGCTTACAAAAGCTTTAATTTCCCAGGTTTCAATCACGTCGGTAAACGGAATTTCTGAACTTGGAAAACGATTATTGTCAGTGCTGAGTAGGAGAGTGCCTTTGATTTTCACTTGGTTGTAAACTCTTCGGTAGATGATACCTTGCGATTTTGTGACTAAAATATAGTTTTTCCCATCGGCAATTTCGTGCCAATTTTTTAGTAACGAACCTATCAATAAAGCTCCTTCAAATGCAAAGTCTTCCCCTGCTTCAAATGCTCGATACTCTCCATGCGTGAGTGTTGGTATATTGAAGGTTGAGAGTGTCTTTAGAAAATGAAAATCATTGTTTTTTACTAAATATTCATTAAACTGAAAGCGTCTAACCAATTGAATATTTTGATTAAGCGATTGACTCTGAGTTGATTGAAGATTCGCTGGAGGAACGTTAGGTTGGGGGGCAACATAAGGCTCTCGCTCGAAGCTTGGCTTTAGATTAACGCTCTGTGCTACTCTTTCAGCGGTTTTTGGTTCCTGATTTATGGGCGGTTCATCACCCAAAAACTTCTTCATCAAATCGCCAATTGATGGAGCAGAGTAATTATCAAAAGCTGTTTTTGATGGAGTTGGGGTAAAATTTGTTTCCTCAAAAACATTATTTGGCAAATTATTAATCGGAATATCAAAAGGGTCAATTTCGGCCGAAGTAGCTTTTGGTTCTTCTCGATCACTGCCATAAAATGGTTTGGCGTCAAACCCAAAAGTTAGGTCGGGAGTTTCTCGTAGTTTACGAATATCTTTTTTTACAAAATCATCAACCGTAATGCCAAAAGTATTGGCTATAATCTTGAGCGTATCGACGGGCGGAATAGCTCTTGATTCTTCGTAAGCACCTACATTGGCTCTTTTGGTGCCAATTCGGCGAGCAAATTGTTCTTGGGTCAAACCATTGATTCGACGCAAGTATTTGAGGTTGTTACTGATGAGTGACATTGGATTTACGTTTTTAAGAATTTAACACATTGAGGTCAGATTCTTGCTTATTATTTCTTAGGAAAATTTGCACACCCGAATATCTAAAATTTTTAGCAATTTGCCAAATACGTAGAAAAAAAAGCATTTTTAAGCAGGAGAATTATAGTTTTTTTGCTATCGGAACTATTTTTATGAAGAATATAGTTTAGTACTAACAAGCAAAGAAATATGAAAATTCTAAAGAAAATGATAAGTTGGATACTCGTAATTAGTGTAGTTTTGGTAATAATCGTTTGGGGATTTATGCAGCAAGCTGTGTTTGGGAAAGACCCCGAGAGTGTTCGATTGGAACGAATAAAGAAATCTGCTAATTATAAAGAAGGCGTATTCCAAAATCTATCTCCAACTTCGGTTATGTCAGAAAGTGGAAGTTACTGGCAAATGATTAAGGAGTATTTTAATAAACCAGCAGATGTAATTCCTCAAAAAGAAATACCTTCAATCCAGACTAATTTGAAGGCTCTTGTAGCCCCAAAACCTACGATTGTGTGGTTCGGACATTCATCGTATTTAATAAAATCTAAAGAAACAACGATTTTAATAGACCCTGTTTTCAGCGGTTCGGCTTCGCCAATCAGTGCTTTTGTAAAAGCGTTTAATGGTGCAAATGCTTACCAAACCGAAGACATGCCCGAAATAGATATGTTATTTTTATCGCATGATCACTACGACCACCTTGATTATCAGACAATTATAAAAATTGCACCAAAAGTAAAGAAATTCTTTGTTTCGTTGGGTGTCGGGGCTCATTTAGAGCTTTGGGGTATCGAATCAGAAAAGATTGAAGAGTTTGCCTGGTGGGAGGAAAAAAAGATTTCGGCTGATATTGAAGTAATTACGACTCCTGCTCGCCATTTTTCGGGACGTGGTTTTGCACGTGGCAAATCATTGTGGTCGTCGTTTGTTTTGAAAATACACGGCTATAAACTCTTTTTGGGTGGCGATTCGGGCTATGATACACATTTCAAAACGATTGGCGAAAAATATGGCCCATTTGATATTGCAATGCTCGAAAACGGTCAGTATAATTTGCTTTGGCATCAAATTCATACTTTACCCGAAGAAACCTATTTGGCGGCTAAAGACCTAAAAACTAAGGTTTTGATGCCTGTGCATTGGGCTAAATTTCCGTTGGCCAATCATTCATGGAATGAACCAATTAAGCGTTTGAAAGCTGCTGCTGCCAAAGATGCCGACCTTCAACTAACCACGCCAATGATTGGTGAACCGGTAGTGCTCGATAGTTTATATCCTGCTAAAGTTTGGTGGGAGTTTTAAGGTAATAAAAAAGAGTCTGTCTCAAAAGTTTTCTTCACAAAAGAATATTTGGATAGCATTTGACCGACGCTCGGTGATTTGCAGAATATTATTTGGTTGATTTTACTTTTAAGACAGCCTCTTCATAATATTTAACTAAATTAATATTCGTCGTCGAAATAGCTTGATGTTCTATATTCGTCTTCGTCTTCAAATTTGCTTGCTTTTGGAGCAGATTTCTTTAGAATACCAATTTGTCCGTTGTGGTATAAATCATGATGAATGATTCCATGTAATAAAGTGTAAAAATCATATTCAGCTCCCGG
>NZ_JBMLRC010000213.1:7275-10318 GCF_049241225.1 Emticicia sp. | reverse complement strand
AAGATAGCTATCAAGCGGAGTTTGGATAAGTTTTCCATAGCTATTTCAATTTTAACACGAATAATATAATATAATTTTTAGGAAAAATATTGTTTTTCCACGAATCACAACACTAATTTAAAGGAAATAGTTTGAGGAATCATACTTATTTTTTGATTATTTTCAAGAAAAAGTACTTATAGACAATAAATTAGTAGGTATTTTTAGGTATAAACCACAAATAGGCGAAGACTGTTGTGAAAAAGTCATTAGAAGAAGGATAAAATCATAATTTTGTACTTCATTATTAAATAATTTAAGGAATGAGGATTTTGCTTACAGGAGCAACGGGTGGTCTGGGATTTCGGACTTTGGAACGTTTGATTGAAAATCCGAAAATCGAAAAAATAATAGCTACTGGAAGAGTAATCAGACCAACCCATTTTGTAGAGAACAGCAAAGTTAATTATCAACTTGGTGATTTAGCAGATGCCGATTTTGTGTCGAAACTCGTCGAAAAAGTTGATTATATCGTTCACGCAGCAGCACTTTCTTCGCCGTGGGGCAAATATGCTGAGTTTGAAAGAGCCAACGTATTCACGATGAATAACTTGATAAATGCTGCAAAAAAGCACCATATCAAGCATTTTGTGTATGTTTCTACTCCGAGCTTGTATTTTAATGGGAAAGACCGATTCGATGTAAAAGAAGCCGACCCATTGCCCACCACGTTTGTCAATGCCTACTCAAAAACAAAATATGAAGCAGAGGTGGCTTTAGCAAAATCGGGTATTCCGTATGTGACTCTCAGGCCTCGTGCTTTGATTGGTCGTGGCGACACGATTATAATGCCTCGGTTAATCAGAGCTTTTGAAGAAGGAAAATTAAAAATTATTGGTGATGGAAAAAATATAGTAGATTTGACCTCGCTCGCCAATGTAGCCGAATCGATTGAACTTTCATTATTTGTTGGCGATGCTGGACTCAATCAGATTTACAACATCACCAACGGTGAGCCAGTAAAACTTTGGGAAACGATAGAAAAAGTGCTTTCAATGTTAGGTCATGAAATGAATAAAAAGAAAGTCCCCTACTCGGTGGTAAAATTCGCTTCGCAAATCATGGAATTGAAAGCAAAATTTACTAATTATCAAGAACCAGCCTTAACCACTTACGGTGTCGGGATTTTGGCAAAATCATTTACGATGGATATTTCAAAAGCAAAATCGCTCTTGGGATATTCACCAAAAGTATCAACCGATGAAGCCATTGATGAATTTGTGAGTTGGTATTTAGTGGAATCATGAAAATTACCTCATCCCAACCCTTCTCCTGCGAGGAGAAGGGCTTAAAAATAAGAACTTAAATGTACTGGTCTAAAGGTGAAGAGAGTTGTAACCCTCTCCTTCGAGGAGAGGGAAGGGTGAGGTCAGTACTTTAATAAATTCCATTACAAATAATGAAAGAAGTCAAATTATATCTTGGGTATGCGGGTTATTGTGAAGCTAAAGAAAGCCACAGCATCAGAGGTGGAGCAAATAAAGGCATCAAGTTTCATGCGTTATTTGGGCTGATTCAGCACCCCGAGCAAGGCTGGATTTTGTATGATACTGGTTACACAAAACGATTTTATGAATGTACGAAAAATTACCCAAATAAAATCTATGCCAATATGACCAAGGTTTTTGTGACTGAAGAAGATGAAATAAAGAATCAACTCAAGCATTTTGGCTTACAACCAACTGATATTAAGCACATTATCATTACTCACTTTCACGCCGACCACGTGGCAGGTTTGAAAGATTTTGATGAAGCAACTTTCTATTGTTCACAAGCAGCGTTTACTCAATACAACGAAATCAGCAAATTTTGGGCATTTAGTAAAGCAATTTTGAAAGACCTAATGCCCGAAGATTTTGAAAAAAGAATAAAAATCATTGAAGATTATGGAAAATGCCTCAACGATGAAATATTTGAAAAAAAATATGATTTATTCGGTGACGATTCTTTAATAATCTATGATTTACCTGGCCACGCTGCGGGGCAAATCGGTGTAGAATTAAAGACCCCAAAACAGCAATATTTTCTGATTGCAGATGCTTGTTGGAACAGGAAATCTTACGAACAGATGTTACTTCCGCCATCAATCGTCAGGTTATTCTTTGATTCTTGGAAAGACTTCAAGGATAGCCTTCAAAAAGTAAATTTATTTCATAAAAAATTTCCAGAGATAACGATTGTACCTACGCATTGCTCGGCAACAACGTCGGCTCTTGTTTCAACTCATTACGACCTCAATGCTCTTTAAATTATCCATTTTATACTATTTAGCAGAAGTAAAACTATCGAAATGGCTTTATATCCATAATATTGGTTTTAGACGAAATTGGATAATCAAAAAACTCATTCAGCACTGCTCAACAAGTTTATTTTATAAGAATTTGGTGGGTGATAGTGATTTTACCTCACCCAACCCTCTCCTCATAGGAGAGGGCTTTTTAACTCCCCTCTCCTCAAAAAGGAGAGGGGTTGGGGGTGAGGTAAACCAACCATTCACAGCTTTCCCAATCATCAACAAAGCCATTTTTATGGCAAATTTTGATGCCATCAATACCGTAAATATCAAACTCGAAGAAGCTTTGGCGGTTGCAATAAAATCGGAGGAAAATCGAGATTTTTCGCCAACTATCAAGGGCATTACAGTCGGCTTATCGTCGGGAACGAGCGGAAACCGAGGTGTGTTTTTGGCAAGCGAAAAAGAGCGAGCCTATTGGGTAGCTTTGGTGCTGGACAGAGTACTGGGATTTTCATTCAAAAAACGAAGCATTGCATTCTTTTTACGAGCCAATAGCAATCTTTATGATTCAGTAAAATCAAAATTATTGGCATTTCATTTTTTTGATTTACTTGATTCGCTTGATGTGCATATCGAACGCCTAAATGCCTTACAACCAGATATTTTGGTAGCCCAACCAAGCATGTTACTCGAATTAGCCAATGCGATTGCAGCCAATAAACTTGACATAAAACCAACAAAGGTTATTTCAGTGGCAGAAGTTTTAAC
>NZ_JBMLRC010000213.1:0-7175 GCF_049241225.1 Emticicia sp. | reverse complement strand
AGCAAAGCAGATTTCACCCAATTATCACTGATTTGAGGCGACGTTCACAGCCCATTATTCGATACGAGTTAAATGATATTATTCAAGAAAAAACAAACTGTCCGTGCGGTAGTAAATGGCTGGCGATCGAAGCCATCGAAGGGCGTTCGGATGATATTTTGATTTTCAAAAACACTGAAAATCAGGAAGTTAAAATCTTTCCTGATTTTTTCAGACGTGCCATTATTTTATCCGATAATACCATCAGTGATTATGCGTTGATTCAAACCGAGCCGAATCATTTAATGCTCTATATAAAAAGTCAGCACGAAGATGCATTTCAACTGGTTTGCAAAGCGATACAAGATTTACTGAAAAAAAGTAATATTTTTGAGGTTGAAATCAATCAAACAAACCATAACCATACCCTCAAAGGCCAAAAACTTAGAAGAATAAAAAATGATGTCAGGAAAACCAATTAAAATAGTCGGTTTGGGGAAATATCTCCCACAGGAAGTTTCATCAGCCGATTTGGAACAAAAACACGGTCTTCCTCAAGGTTGGTCAGAGAAATATTCGGGCGTAAAATCTCGGCATCATATTACGTTCGAGTCGATTGGCTATATGGGAGCCAAAGCCATTGAGCAAGCCTTAGAAAAATGCCAAATGGAGCTGAAAGATATTGATATGCTGATTTCGGCAAGTGCCAGTTTTGATTATCCGTTGCCGAGCCAATCGAGCATCATCAAAAGTGAACTTAAAGATGGAATGAAGGTCAATATTCCTGCTTTGGATGTCGATTCGAGTTGCTTGAGTTTTGTGAGTGCATTTGAGATTGCATCAAGTTTACTCGATGGGAAAAAGTATAAAACTATTGTCATTGTCAGCAGTGAAATTGCTTCAACAGGCATAAACCCAAGCAATTGGGAGACTTTAACACTTTTTGGTGATGGTGCGGTAGCTGCCATTTTACAATTCGACCCCAATACTGATTCGGCCTACCTCAAAAGCACCATGCAGACTTACTCGGAAGGCGTTTATGACTCAACTTTCAAAGGTGGTGGCATGAAATTATTCTTCAAAGACAATCCTTACGACCCCGAAATACACTCATTTGCCATGAATGGCCGAAAATTATTGCGTTTGGCCAAAACTCATTTGCCCGATTTCATTGATGCGTTTTTCGAGGATTTACCTATCAAAATGGAAGAAACCGATGCCATCATTCCGCATCAAGCTTCAAAACTGGGCGTTTCAATTTTATCAAGTTTATATAAAGTAAAAGAAAACCAAGTTTTAGGAAATTTGGCTACTTACGGCAACTGCATTGCCGCTTCCATTCCGCTGGTTTTGCATGATGCAGTTGAGTCGGGTTCAATCAAACGAGGCGATACTTGTTTCATTATCGGTACAGCAGCGGGCTTTTCGATTGGTGGGCTTTTATTGAGGTTTTAGTTTTATAAAATCAAAATAGATTTCACTACCAGAGAAGTTGAAAAACAACATCAATATAAATTCATTGCCGTCTGCTTTAGCTGACGGGAAAAATGAGTAATATCCAAATCGACTTTAGTAGAAAGTTTGGCTGAAGCCGATTTTGTTTTCTTTATAGTATCCGTCAGCTAAAGCAGACGGCAAAGAAGAATCATAAAACATCAGTTTTTTACCTACAAAGTAATTTTGCAAATCACAAAACAATGTTCAATAAAATAGGGGGATTAATCAACTACTGGCATGTCATTGCCTTATCGAGCGAACTGGAAAAAGGTAAATCTTTGAAGCGAAACCTTTATCAAGTTCCTGTATTATTATGGAGAGATAAGGCCTTGAAAATTCATGCTTTGCTGGATGTTTGTTCGCACAAAAAAGCCCCTTTAGAAGTTTGTGATTTTGCACAAAACCATGTTTTATGCCAATATCACGGTTGGAAATACAATAATGAAGGCCGATTGATTGATATTCCGAGTTCTCAGCATTTGATTCATAAAATGAAGTGCAAAGTTGATAATTACCCAATTATCGAACAAAATGGCTTCATTTGGATATATTTAGATGCTGAAAATACACCAACTAAATCGCCCGAAGCACTGAGCGAAGTCTCGGACAAAAACTGGAAACACTACCAAACTTCAATGCTTTTTGAAACAAACGAAGAGCTTTTGGTAGAAAACTTCATGGATGCTACGCACACGCCAATGGTGCATGACAAACTGATTAGAGACAATGATAAAAAAACAAAACACTCGATAACGATTACCCAAACCAGCGAAACCGTACATGTCAACTACGCCGAAACCAACGAAAAAATTGGCTTAGGACTTGATTGGATGCTGGGCGGAAACTTGAGCGTTTCGCACACCGATGTGTTTCTGATGCCTAATTTGGTGAGGGTCAATTATTATATCAACAAAATCCATCGTTTTCAAGCTTTTATTGCTTGCACACCTCTACAAGATGGCAAAACCATTGCATTTGTGCGGCTATCGTTTCAGTTCAAGTGGTTCAATCCGCTGATAAAATTGGTCATTCCATTTTTGGCAAAAAAGGTTTTAAAACAAGATTTTATCATTACTCAGAAACAGTTTGCCAATATGCAGATTTTCAAAGAAAAACCCGACCAAAACATTGATTACGATGCCATGCACAACAAAGTGAAGAAAATTAGAAACAATAAGATTAATAATTTGCCAACGAGAGAAGAAACCACCACTCAACAAATTGATTTGACTTTGTGATAAAATAACTTAATTCAATCTCAACCTTATATTTACCATGAAAATCTATTTATTACCTATTTTATGTTTGCTTTTTATTGCTTGTCAATCAAACAAAAATGATACGACTCAATCAAACAAACTACCTATCGAAGGTACTTGGAAACTTCTTTCGGGAACAATCATCGAAAACGGTGATACCACCGTGACGTCTTATACCGAAAACGTATCTTTCATCAAAATCATCAACGATTCGCACTTTGCGTTTTTGAAACACGCCTTGCCTAACAACAAAGATTCAACGGCTTTCGATGCGGGTGGCGGCAGCTATACTTTACAAGACAGTACCTACACCGAACGCTTAGAATACTACAAAGAAAAAGCTTGGGAAAATAATAGTTTTGTATTCACAGTCAGCATCAAAAATGATACTTTGATACAAACAGGTATCGAAAAAGTAGAAAAAGCAGGCATAAATCGACTAAACATTGAAAAATACGTAAGATTAAAAAAATAGCCTCCTATGCCCGATTTACAAAACTTTCTACTCTTTGCCTTAGCAGCCTTGATGCTCAATATTACACCGGGCAACGACATGATTTTCGTGATTTCACGAAGTCTTAGTTATGGTACAAAAGCAGGCATTTACGCTGCCTTAGGCATTGGATTGGGCTGTTTCGTGCATACTTTTGCCTCAGTTGTAGGCCTTTCGGTAGTTATTCAACAATCAGAGATTCTGTTTAATATAATTCGGTATGCTGGTGCAGCCTATTTGATTTATATTGGTATAAAAAGTTTTATCGAGAAACCTTCAACGATGGTTTTTAGTCAGCATCAACAAGATAAAAATACGCACCTAAAAATCCTACGCCAAGGCACCATTACTAATATCCTCAACCCCAAAGTTTCGCTTTTTTTCTTGGCTTTTTTGCCTCAATTTATTCAAGTAAATGGCAGCGAACAGGTAAGCGGTCAAATCTTATTTTTAGGGCTTTGGTTTAATTTTTCTGGAACAGTCGTGAATATATTAATTGCCGTACTTTTTAGCAAAGTAATTGCCAAACTGAGCAAGTTTCAGCAATTCTGGAAAATCCAAGGGAAAATTTCGGGAGCAGTTTTAGTAGGCTTAGGCTTGCAGATTGCATTGAAAAGATAAAAACTTGCGAAGTTACTACAATCAAAAAGGCCCTTCTCTGAACAAGAAAGGCCTTTTTATATTTTCGAGATTAATTAAATCTACGTTTCACAATATCAATAAATTCTTCGGCTTCTGCACCTGTGATATCCCACATGTAGCGAGGAACATATTTTTTCAAAATCAATTCTTTGGCTTCACCAAAATCTTTACAAAGTTCGAGCTCTTCGAGTGCGTGTGAGAAAGCCTGAATATTCCCTCCGAAAAGATTATTCGTAAACAAAAAGCGTTGGTTAAGAGAAATTGCACCCGTAATACCCTCGATGCGTGAATTTTGGTGATAATCCAGCACCGATTTACTCGATTGAGCTTGGTCATTGACCGATTTTTGTTCGCTGGCAAGTTTTTCATTGAGTCTGATATCTTCAACTTCTTTGATTGCTACTTTCTCTAACACCGATTCGCTAACTCTTGGGGCAATTGCTTCCACTCGCTGCTCATAATGAGAAGGCTGCTGTACGCTTACAGGGGCAGGATCAATATGCCTTTCCACAATCACCACTGGTGTTGGCTCAACTATTCGTTCAATAATAGGAGCAGGAGTTTCAACCACTCTTTCTACGATTGGCTGTGGTTCGTATCTTGGCTGGGGGGCTACTTCTTGTCTGGGTTGTGCCACAGGAGCCACAATATCAAAAAAGGAAGCATTAGGATCGATAACCTTTGGTGCTTCTTTACTCGGAATTAAATCATCTGGAATCGGCACGATTTCGGCCAACTGTGCTAAATATTGGTCAGGTTTTTCAAGTGCCAACGGAGTTTCTTCGAGCCAGGTCATGGCCTGATTAGCAAAAACAAACTCTTGACCGTTGAGTTTTTCGGCCAATTTGGGTAAGATGTCCTTATTAATCAAAATATATTTTATAAGCGGACGAATGTTTTCTTGACTAAATTTAAAACTCGGCAAATCTCGCATCAGCTCCTTATAGAATGTTTGTGGTTCGAGAATTAGTACTAGTGTTTCGCCTACCGAGTCGATCAAAAGTGGCTCAAAATGTTCTCTTTTTATTGAAATATGTTGTGAAACTGTATTCATGAAAATTTTAAGTGCCTGCTGAACCTCAGGAGCACCAAAATCAAAATACGGACTACGAAGACGTTGCGTTTCAGCTTGCCACTTGTCAAACAATGCCTTGATGGTCAGCATATTGACTTGTTGAAGCGTACTCAGAGAAAGGATTTGCTTTCCTGTTATACTACTATACTGGGCAAAAAAATCATCACATACCTTGGCCGCAAAAGCCTTACTATACCGTTCGACGGCGGACAAATTCAATTTGTTCGACATTAGTAAATTCGTTTTTTTTGTATTTTATTAGTGGTTGGCTATACTACACTACTTTAAACAACAGTTAACAGCAAATTTAACGCAACTTTGTTGCCAGTTTTTATTAGAACGAAAAAAATAATTAAATAATGTTTATTGAACCAAAAAGAGGCAGAATTCACGAACAAAAAACTGGCTGGGTTGAAGTAGTTTGTGGCTCAATGTTTTCGGGAAAGACTGAGGAACTGATTCGCCGACTGAAACGTGCTAAAATTGCCAAACAAAAAGTTGAGATTTTCAAACCCGCCATTGATGTACGTTACCACGAAATTGATATAGTATCGCACAACCAAACGGCCATTCGTTCTACACCTGTACATTCTTCCGAAGAGATTTTATTAATGACCTCCGACTGCGAAGTTGTGGGCATTGACGAGGCTCAATTTTTTGATAGAGGAATTGTGGAAGTGGTTAATAAACTGGCCGAAAATGGTAAGCGAGTAATCATTGCGGGTTTAGATATGGACTCTCGTGGTATTCCGTTCGGCCCAATGCCAGCTTTGATGTCGATTGCCGAATACGTGACTAAAGTTCACGCTATCTGTGTAGTTTGTGGCGATATTGCCAATTATTCTTACCGAAAAGTGGCCAACGAGCAGCAAGTAATGCTCGGAGAATTAGATTCATATGAAGCTCGCTGCAGGAAATGTTTTCATGCGGGGTGAAAGGTACTGGATTAGCTTCAATTTCATCAATTGCCCTCAGCTTTAGCTGGGGGATAATATAAAACAACAAACAAAATAGGCTTTAGCCAAATGTTTTGGCTAAAGCCTAAATAGGATTCTTTATTTCAATCCACCAGCTAAAGCAGGTGGCAATTGAGGGCTTTTGTTTTATTTCTCTAAAATCGACTTCCAACCTTCATAAACTGCTTGATATTCAGCTACTTGAGCAGCATTTGGCTCGATAACTTTTAGTTTTGTAAGTTTGCTCATCGCTTCTTTTGGCGAGCTATAAATTCCTACACCAAAACCTGCTCCGAGAGCCGCACCTTTTGCTCCGTCGGTATCATATAACTCAACAGGCGTGTTGGTTACATTTACCAAAGCATTGCTAAAAATATCGCTCAAAAACATATTGGCGTTTCCTGCACGAATCACCTTTGGAATTACACCGTTAGCTTGCATGAGTTCAAAACCATAGTGTAACGAAAATGCAATTCCTTCTTGTGCGGCACGGAAAATGTGGCTTCTTGAATGAATATTAAAGTTTAGGTTTTGAAACGAAGCTCCCAAAATACGATTATTCAACAGACGCTCCGCACCATTTCCGAAAGGCATTACCAAAAGTCCATTACTACCGATTGGTGCTTGGGCCGCCAATTGGTTCATTTCTACGTAATTCAGATTATTTCCGAAATTTTCTTTTACCCAACGGTTCAAAATACCCGTTCCGTTGATACAAAGTAAAATTCCGATGCGAGTAGTTTCTTCGGTCAATTGATGATTGACATGAGCAAAAGAATTGATACGAGATTGTGGGTCATACGAAACTTGGTCGCTTACGGCATAAACCACGCCCGAAGTTCCAGCCGTTGCGGCAATTTCGCCAGGTTCTAAAACATCGAGCGAAAGTGCGTTATTTGGTTGGTCACCTGCTTTATAAGTTACAGGAATTCCTGCTTTTAGGCCCAAACGTTGAGCAATTTCGCTCGTTACTTCACCGTGATTACTGAAAACTGGCTTTATTTCTGGAATCAAATTATCATCAAAACCATAATAATCCATCACATCCGCCGAAACCTCATTGGCTTGGAAATCCCAGAAAATACCTTCCGAAAGTCCAGAGTTTGAACTCGTGATAGCATCTGTGAGCATCATGGCAATATAATCGCCTGGCAACATGATTTTATCACATTGCTCATAAATATGTGGCTCGTTAGCTTTTACCCAAGCGAGCTTTGAAGCCGTAAAATTTCCTGGCGAATTGAGCAAATGATTCAAACAAACATCTTCGCCAA
>NZ_JBMLRC010000212.1:36825-42179 GCF_049241225.1 Emticicia sp. | reverse complement strand
TTTGATGCACCGAGCAGAGAATTTTGTCAGTCGAGACGCTTACGCACGAATACGCCTTTGCAAGCACTTGTAACTCTAAACGACCCTGCGTATGTAGAAGCAGCACAAGAGTTGGCCAAAAGTATGTTGAAGAAAGGTAAAACACCCGAACAACAGATTCAGGCAGGTTTCAATAAAATTATGATGCGAGATATTGACGAAAGAGAGTTGAAAATTTTAACCAAACTTTATCGCCAAACCGAACAACAATATAAGAAAAACCCGGTGGAAGCCTATAAGTTTTTTGGTCGCTCAGATACTTCCCCATCATTAGCAGCTATGGCAGTTACAGCCAATGCTATGATGAATTTAGATGAGGTAGTGACTAAGGAGTGAGATTTAATAGGTAGCTAACAACTTTTTTGGATTATTTTTCTTTGCTTTCGCTATAATTTCTGAAAGTTTTTTCTGTCTGCCTCTGGTAATGGTTTGTTTATGACAACAAAATCAGGTTCGACATTATGGTTAGTTTTCATATTTTTAGTTTGTCAGTTCTTTATTTACAAATTGATGTTGTGCAAAGCAGCAGAGCTGCTTAATATTTGTAGTAATACTGTTCGAAAGTAAACAAAAGCTACGTAGTAGCGAAATAATAAGTAAAGTAATAGGTATGATTTCGCTACTACGTAGCTTAAAGCACATAACTATTTACTATTTCTACAAATATTATGGTACGCTGTACCTGTTTGTCTGCTTAACATCAGTTACAAATATACAAACACAAACTAAACAGGTTTTGATACTCAAATTAACAAAACAATTTTAAAACCCAACAAATGAATCTACTCTTCGTATGTAGCAGGAATCAGTGGCGAAGCCCAACGGCTGAGGAAATATTCAAAAATAATCAAGAACATCAAGCAAAGTCAGCTGGAACTGAGCCTTCGGCACGCATAAAAATTACCGAAAAGTTAATCAACTGGGCAGATATTATCTTTGTGATGGAAAAGAAACATAAAGAACGAATCAAACAAAGATTTGCTACGGTAGTCGATGAAAAAGAAGTTATTGTCTTGGATATTCCTGACGAATATCAATTTATGGATGAAGAATTAGTAGATTTAATCAAACTTTCGGTTTCGCCTTATTTATAAAATCATAACATTTAAAATTCAATCTATCAAAACCTACGATAAACTTATGGAAAGAAGAGAATTTCTTCAAAAAGGTGCATTGGCACTGGCAGGTACAGCCGCATTTTCGAGCGATTTATTTGCTGCAAAAAAAGAAAAACACGTGGTGGGCGTGCAGCTCTACTCTATCAGAGAGGATATGAAAAAAGACCCACTGAATAGCCTAAAGAAAATAGCCGAAATGGGTTATACGCACGTAGAGCACGCCAACTACATCGACCGTAAGTTTTATGGGTATTCGGCTAAAGAATTTCGTAAAGTATTAGATGATTTAGGCCTAAAAATGCCTAGTGGACATACTGTAATGGGCAAACAGCACTGGGATGAAGCCAAAGGTGAATTTACTGACCTCTGGAAACAAACAGTAGAAGATGCCGCTATTTGTGGACAAAAATATGTAATTAGCCCGTGGTTGGATGTGAGTTTACGCAAAAATTTTGATGATTTGAAGCGTTTCATGGAGGTTTTCAATAAATCAGGTGAGCTTTGCAAAAAATCGGGCATGAAATTTGGCTACCATAACCACGATTTTGAGTTTAGTTTAAAACTCAGTAGTGTGAAAGTTTACGACATCATGCTACAAAATACTGACCCAAATTTGGTTGCTCAGCAGCTCGATATCGGTAATATGTATGGAGGTGGCGGACGTGCGGCTGATTTATTAAAGCAGTATCCAGGAAGATTTGAATTGATGCACGTAAAAGACGAAATCAAGAGTGCAACCGAACACGGTGGTTGGGAAAGTGCGATTCTCGGAACGGGTGTTATCGGTGTGAAAGAAATTATTGATATGGGTAAAAAATCGGGCGGAACAACGCAGTTTATCATTGAGCAAGAGTCTTATCAAGGCAAAGCTCCGTTGGATTGCATGAAAGAAGATTTAGCAATCATGAAAAAATGGGGGTATTAATCACCCTTTGCTCATAACATTTCTTACAAATAATAGTTAAAACATCAAATACACAAAGCATTTACCTTTTGTACTTGATGTTTTTTGGTTTATTCTCTGATTGATACGAAATCTACCTTTAAAACCAGCGACGGCATCGCTTCGAGCGATGCCGTCGCTATTATCCAAAAAATCAACGAAAAACCTTTTTTTTAATTCTTACAACAAACCAAGATTTATGAAATATTTCAGTTTTAGTAATGACGATAAAATGCCTGCATTGGGCTTAGGCACTTGGAAATCGGCCAAAGGTGAAGTGTATAAAGCAGTAAGAGAAGCTATTTCCATTGGCTATCGCCACTTTGATTGTGCCTTTATTTATGGCAATGAAGCTGAAATTGGACAAGCCATTGCCGATGCTATCAAAAACAGAGAAGTGAGCAGAGAAGAACTTTGGATAACTTCAAAACTTTGGAATAATCGTCATAGAAAAGAAGATATTCAAGGAGCAATCGAAATTACGCTTCGTGATTTACAACTTGATTACCTCGACCTCTATCTCATTCACTGGCCAATCGTACTTCGTAATGATATTGATTATCCTCAAAGTGGCGAACACTTGGTAAGCCTCAATGAAGTTTCGCTGACTGAAACTTGGTCAGGAATGATTGATTTGCAAGCCAAAGGCTTAACTAAGCATATTGGTGTTTCTAACTTTAGTATCAAAAAAATTGAGCAAATAAAAGCTGATACGGGCGTTTGTCCAGAAGTTTTGCAACTCGAACTTCACCCATTTCTTCAACAAAAAGCCATCCTAAAATTTGCCAACGAAAATAAGATTATTCTCACAGGGTATTGTCCGCTCGGTTCGGCTGATAGACCAGCCAGTAGGATTTCAGTTGGCGAACCAAAACTTTTTGAGAATCAGACAATTTTAAACATTGCCTCCGAAATCGGCTGCTCTCCAGCACAAGTAATGCTTGCGTGGGCTGTTTGTAGAGGTACTTCTGTGATTCCGAAATCAGTAAATCCACAACGCTTGGCCGATAACTTAGCCGCTGCCGATATCAACCTTTCAGCAACTCAGATGGAAGCCATGAGTGCATTAGACCAGCATTATAGATATATCAAAGGAGATTTCTGGTGCATTGAAGGTAGCGATTATACGATTGCTAATCTTTGGGATGAATAACTAAAATAATTATGTTCTGTGACATGCTAGGCGTGTCACAGAATTTGTTTTAATTCTTCACTCCTTTCTTAACCCAAATCAATTTTTTCAAAGATAAGTTTTCAGAATTTTGCTACTCAAAACTTATCATAAAATGAATAGAAAAACCTTATTATCAACACTTTGGGTATTTGTAACAATTAATTACCTTTACTGCGACCTCATCGGGTTAATGGATTCTTCCCTTCTAAAACAATACCTTAAAGGCAGTGTCGAGGGTATGGAAATTAACGAGAATTTCTTATTAGCTGCTGGAATTTTGATGGAAATTCCAATTTCTATGATTCTTTTATCAAGAATTTTGAAAGATAAACCCAATGCAGTTGCAAACTTAGTGGCCGCATTTATCAAAACCTCGGTAATGGCTTTGACACTATTTCTCGGAAAACCAACTATTTATTATCTATTCTTTGCAACGATTGAGATTTCTACGACTGTTTTTATACTTGTTTATGTAATCGGTTGGCTCAAAGAAATCAACGCTTTAAAGCTAAGCGTTTCCTGATTCTGCTCAGAGATTCGGGTTTTACGCCTAAATAACTCGCCAGCTGGTATTGGGGAATACGTTGTATGAGGTCAGGACGAGATTCTATTAATCTTAAATACCTTTGCTCGGGCGTATCATTCAGATAAGCCATCATTGTTTGTTGATACTCAGCGAAGGTATTTTCTACTATTTTTCGAGCAATAGACTCCAATCTTGGGTGACTTTTGAATAAATCTTGTGCCGAGTTATCATTTCCTATCAATAAAACACAGTCTTCTTCACAAACCCAATAAAAGGTCGACACTTTCTCTTCATTCAAACCAGTTAATGAAATTACCCATTGGTTTTCGGTGAAAAAAGCGGCTGTTTTCTCTTCACCATCAACCAAAGAATATTGCCTTATTAAACCTCTAAAAACAAAATAGGTATTCTTGGTTATTTGTCCTTCTTTCAGAAGCACCGTATTTTTTTCGTATTCTTTCACTACTGCACTATCATGGATAGCCTTTGCTTCGGCTTCTGAAAGTGGAGAAATACTGGAAAAATAATCGATTAGTTTTTGTTTCATATCACGTATCTAAAGAATTACTTACCATCAAATTTACATACTTTTTTGGGGTGAGAACGATAAACTGAGTATTCTAAAGTAAAATTTAACTAAAAATACTGCACCCATATATTTCTGTGAGAAAAGCACATTCCAACCTTTTCTCAGAAAATGGTATCTTATCAGAAATATCAAAATTTTATTGAATCATGAAAAAGCGAAGTTTTAAAATCTTATTATTGGCATTTATTCTGACAGGCTCGGCAATGAGCTGTACTTCAGAAAACATCAACACCGACTGTACTCCCACAAGCACCATTAACGATAAGGCATCAAAAGAGGAAGACAATGCCGTTTTAGCAAAATTATTCAAAGAAATAGAGGATTTGAGTAAGTCTAAAACATGTGATAACGCAGGACAATGGCTTTTTACACCCATCGGAGCAAAAGCTTGTGGTGGACCGAGTGGCTACATTGCTTATAGCTCGCAGATTGATACAGCTTGTTTCTTGAAAAAAGTTGAGCATTATACGGCACAATCCAAAATGTATAATATCAAGCACAGCATTGGGTCTGATTGTTCGATAACTGCCTCGCCGAAAAGTGTTTCGTGCGAAAACGGCAAACCAGTCTTAGTGTATTAAAAAAATATCATCAAAAAAGCCCTAAACTGTAAATTTTAGGGCTTTTTTGATGATAAATGTCTTTCACCACTACTTCACCAGTTTACGATAAAGCTCGGTCTTTGATGGGTCAACGGCTGATAATATGGCGAAGGCTTTCTGCTTTTCATCTTTAGTAGCTTCCGAAAACACATTGACCATTTCTTGATTTTTGGCATTCATAAAACTTGTTAATAATACCGAATTAGTCTTTAGTTTTTGCATTTCTTTTATGGCATTCAAGAAATCAAAAACTTGCTTACGGCCGCCTACTGGGTCAGTAGTAAAATTATCGAGAGCCATGCGGTGATAGGTGTAAAGCCCTTCACGGAAAGGCAGCAACTGCTGATTTTGTAAATTTTCAAC
>NZ_JBMLRC010000212.1:31663-36725 GCF_049241225.1 Emticicia sp. | reverse complement strand
AGGTGTAAAGCCCTTCACGGAAAGGCAGCAACTGCTGATTTTGTAAATTTTCAACTAACCAATAACGATTCCGTTGGTCACCTGATTGTTCCCAACCACCTTGACCAGCACTCGAAGCCAAGTTGGCAATGTTATAGGCTCTTGTCAAATACGGATTTCCGCCTAATTTACTAAATGAATCATAATCAATTGTGAGGGCTATCAACGAATAAAAACCCAAAATTGAAGTCAGGTTATTCGAGAAAGTTTGTTCATTGAAGTTCATTTGACGGTCTTCTGGCGTAAACGAAATATTAAAACTTCGGTCAACGTAAGTCAGCATAATGCTTTCGTAGGTGGCATTATAAACTGGGCGAATCACCTGAAATTGGGCATTTCCTTGAAAGACATTTTGCTGCGGAGATTTCGTAAACGTAATAATCAAATTACATTTAATACGCTCTTCTTGGCTATAAATATCACTTGTCCAGCGTTTGCCGTTCATAAAATCGCTGATGGCGGTTTTCATTTCGACAAAAATCTGCTTTTCAGAAGCCTGTTGCGACTGTAATTGGTCAGACACAATCGTTACGTTACAATTAAGTTCTTGGGCATAAGTGCTTAATGAGCAGCTTACTAACACAAATAATATAAGTTTTTTCATTGGTTTTATGGATAGTTTTGCTGAAAAAGCCGCTAAAGTTTCCTTTTTACAGTTTCCAAAATATCTTGTGCAACTTCTTTTTTTGTTTTTAGGTCAAAATCAAAAACATTGCCCTCGCGGTCGATAATCTTGATTTTGTTTGTATCATAACGAAAACCCGCCCCACTATCTTGTAAGGAATTCAAAACTACGAAATCAAAATTTTTGCGTTCGAGTTTTCCCTTCGCATTTTCGAACTCATTATCGGTCTCCAAAGCAAAACCTACAATTATCTGACCAGTTTTTTTCTGTTGCCCCAAAGTTGCGGCAATGTCAGTTGTTTTGGTGAGTTCAATATTAAATACATCTTCTTTTTTCTTTATTTTCTTATCGGCAACGTGCAGCGGTGTATAATCAGCAACAGCGGCTGATAGCACCACAATATCGCTTTCAGCAAAATATTTAGCAGTTGCTTCAAACATTTGCTTTGCCGATTGCACCTTTTCTACTTTCACTCCTTTGGGCGACGGGATAGCAACAGGCCCACTCACAAGTGTAACGTCTGCCCCCACCATCTCGAAAGCCTCGGCAATCGCAAAACCCATTTTACCTGATGAATGATTACTAATAAACCTCACGGGGTCGATTGGCTCTTGAGTTGGTCCGGCGGTTATCAATACTTTTTTGCCTTCGAAAATTGGATTTTTGGAAAAGTAACGAGTCAATTCATGCACAATTTGCTCAGGTTCGGCCAAACGCCCCTCGCCAACCAAGCCACTTGCCAATTCACCAAATTCGGCATTGATAATCTGATTTCCGTACGAAGTCAACTTTCGTAGATTTTCAATTGTGCTGGGGTGTTTATACATGTCCAGGTCCATGGCTGGTGCAAAAAACACCGTACATTTGGCCGATAAATATGTGGCTATCAATAAATTATCCGCAATTCCGTTGGCACATTTGGCAAGCGTATTGGCCGATGCTGGTGCAATAATCATGGCATCGGCCCAGAGTCCAAGCTCAACATGATTATTCCATTCACCGGTATCACCTTTCGTAAAACTCGATAAAACAGGATTCTTCGAAAGTGTTGAAAGCGTAAGTGGCGTAATGAAATCTTTGGCGGCCTCGGTCATAATAACTTTAACCTCTGCTCCTTCTTTCACCAATAATCTGACCAATAGTGCCGATTTATACGCCGCAATACTGCCCGACACGCCCAACAATATTTTTTTATTTTTTAAGCTCAATTGTATATTGTTTGAATGATTATCTAATATTTTTCACGTTATTCGTACCGTTCACTGAAAAGAATATTCATGACACGCTGCGTAAATTTGCTGGCACGATTTTTTAGTATTTCACACTGATTCACAAAATTGTAATAATTCGTAATAAAAATCAAAACCTTCATGCGAAGTATTCATTTAATTCGTTAAAAGTACGTAGTTTTTGGCTAAATTTGTTTGATGAAACGACTTCTCCACATAATAGTTTGGATTTTAGTTGGAATTTCTTTGTTAATTGGCGGTATCGTAATGTACATACAGTCACCTACTGGACAAGATTTTCTTACTAAACAGATTGTTTCGTACTTGCGAAAAAAACTACATACTAAAGTTGAAATCAATAAAGTAAGATTTGATTTCCCAGACTGGATTTCGCTCGAAAATGTCTATATCGAAGACCTCTCGAAAGACACTTTAGTTTCGGGTAAACGCCTTTACTTGGATATTGATATGCTGGCTTTGCTACAAAACCGAGCCGATATTAATCAAATCGAACTCCAAGGTATTCGACTAAAAATCAATCGAACACTTCCAGATACTACTTTCAATTTCAATTTTATCCTCAAAGCGTTCGATTCGGGCGTAAATGAGCCAAAAACGCCATCAAAACCCTTTGATGTAGGCATGAAAGCCGTGAAATTGCAAAATGTGCACCTTACTTACAAAGATGCAGTTTTAGGAACAGATGCCGATGCAAATTTTGCTTATCTGGAAACAAAATTTGATAAATTCAACCTCAATCAATCGCAATACCACCTCGCTTCTATTAACGGAAATCAGGGTTCGGTTATTCTGAATTTATACAAACCTCTAACAAAAAGCCCAACAACTGAAGCCCCAGCATCTCCCTCCGATACACTTGATTTTAATTTCAAAAAACTCAATTTGAATAATATGAGTTGGTTATTTGAAAGCAGTGAAGACGGTATCAGAAGTGGCGGAAAAGTAGATTCGATGCAAGCAGATGGCGAAAAGATTTTTTTGGGAAGTCAGACCATACAATTACCAAAAGTGCTGCTCAATAATGCCACTGCTTTTGTAGAATTTGCCAAAATGCCGAAAAAAAACACTCAAACGGCAAAAAAAGACACAAGCGAAAGTAAAAGTTGGACATTGAATTTGGGCGAAATTATCGTAAAAAATGCTAATCTCCGCTATGACGATAACAACTCAGCAGTGCAAACAAAAGGTCTTGACCCCGCACATATTGGTATCGAAAAACTGAGTTTCAAGCTCAATAAATTTATTTTTGCACAGAATCAGATTTCGGGCGAATTAAAAAACACTACTTTCAGCGAAAAAAGTGGTCTGATTGTTCAAAACATCGGGTCTAACTTTAACTATACCGACAAAGCTCTGACGCTAAAAAAACTCATTATCAAGACTCCCAATACTTTGTTGCAAGATGAACTGGCAATGCAGTATAATTCGGTCGAAGATTTTAGTAAAAACTTAGGCAATGTCGGTATAAAACTCAACCTCAAAAAAAGCCAACTGGCGGTAAAAGATTTATTGATTCTGGTACCAACTTTAGCCGAAAACCCAACTTTTAAAGGCAAAACCAATGAAATAATCAAAGTTGATGGAGCAGTCAGTGGTCGAGTGAATAATCTGCTGGTATCTAAACTAACCGTTGATGGTTTTGGAGAAACACACTTACAAGTAAAAGGCAAGATTGTAGGCTTACCCAACACCGACAAAATGGTGCTTGATATGGAGCTCGGTGCATTGAGCATGACTAAAGCCGATATTCTACGAATGGCGGGCGACAGTGCGATTCCGAAAAGTATCGAGCTGCCTCAAATGGTGAGTTTAGAAGGGAAAATAAAAGGTGGTTTACAAAACTTAATTCTTGATGCCTCGCTTGACTCAGATTTAGGAGGAGCGGCTTTCAAAGGTACGCTAAAAAATATCACAGCCGATAAAAATCAAAGTTATGATGGTAAAATTACCTTGCAAAATTTTGATTTAGGAAAACTTACCAAACAGCCTGAAAATGTGGGTAAACTGACACTTGAAGCAAGCGTAAAAGGCACTGGTCTGGACCCAAAAACCATGAATACGACCGTCGAGGGAATTGCCCAAAAAGCTGTCGTAAAAGGTTATGAATACAATAATTTGACCTTAAAAGGCACAATAAAAGACCAAATTGCCGATTTTAATGCTTCGGTCAATGATGAAAACGCAAAAGTAGTAGTTAATACTAAAGTAAATTTAGCCGATGAATATCCAGCCATCGAAGCAAAAGTAAATATCGGCGAACTCGACCTCAATAAACTCAAACTATATGCAGGGAGTTTAAGCCTAAAAGGCGATATTGAGATGAATATGGTTTCGACAAACCCCGAGAATCCACTCGGTAAAATCTTAATCAACAACGCTACGCTAAAAAAAGATGGAAAAACGATTCCGTTGGATAACATCGACTTAGAAATTCGTAATGTGAATAATCGACGAGATATCGGCCTAAAATCGCCATTCCTGAATGCCCAAATTGATGGTCAGTTTATCTATACCCAGCTCAGCGATATCTTACTCACCGAAGTAAACAAATACTTCGCATTGCCAGATATTGCGTATAAACCTATCACTACACCTTATGATTTAAGCATCAACGCCAAACTCAATAATCACCCGATTATCAAAAGTTTTGTTTCGGGTATTACCAAATTAGATACAATCCGCTTCAACGCTCAAATCAATAATCAACGAGATACCACCCTGCAAGCCAATGTGGTTATTCCACAAGTTGAGTACGATACATCGAGCATTGATAATGCACGTTTTAAAATAGTTGGAGCGAATAATCGTGCCGAATACGAAGGAAATTTGGCTCAGATAATTACAAGTGGCTACCGTTTCCGCCGAATATTTGTCGGTGGCGAGGTAGAAAACAATGTTTTAGGCTTGAATCTACTTGCCAAAGATTCGCTCAATACAACTCGCTATGGATTGGCTGCTAATCTGCGTTCGATTGATAAAAAACTACGATTAAATCTGGCAAAAAAAGGTACATTGATTGACTACAAAGCGTGGGAAGCTGACTCAACTGGCTATTTTGAATATAGCCCCGCAGGTATTTACATCAATCATTTGCAACTTCAACAAGGCAAACAACGACTATCTGTTAATAGCCAAAATACAATACCTA
>NZ_JBMLRC010000212.1:0-31563 GCF_049241225.1 Emticicia sp. | reverse complement strand
CAACTTCAACAAGGCAAACAACGACTATCTGTTAATAGCCAAAATACAATACCTAATTCGCCACTCAATATTCAGATTGATAGCCTCAACATTAAGCCATTTGTAACAATCGCTACCCAAGATTCAACCCTGGCAGGTGGCACGCTCAATGGATTGTTTACACTCACTGACTACATGAATGCTCCTGAATTTACGGGCGATTTGGCCATCAAAAACTTTATATTTACCCAAATTCCAATCGGTGATTTGCAAGTAAATGCCACCAACGAAACAGCCGACAGAATCAATGTTTTAGCAAGTATTTTGGGCAATAATAATGATATAAATGTAAAAGGCAATTACATTTTGAAACAGAAAAAACCGCTTGATTTTGCAATAAATATCAAAAAAGTGGGTGCCAAGACAGTAGAAGCATTTAGCTTTGGCCAATTAAAAAATGCTCGAGGAAGTTTAAGTGGATTATTAAATCTCAAAGGCGAGCCAAGTAAACCCGTACTTGATGGAGCCATCAAATTCGACACGGTTTCGTTTAGTTTGGCTCAGTTAGGGGCTATTTACCGCATTCAAAACCAAGCAATGTCCTTTAAAAACAGCGTTATTTCATTTAATAAATTTACGGTTGCCGATACTTTGGGACAAAATATGACCATCAACGGAAACCTTTCGCTTCAAAACATTCCAAATTTCAATTACAAACTTAACATTGATACCAAAAACTTTATGGTGCTAAACGGCAGCCGTAAAGACAATGATTTTTTCTATGGAAAAGGCTTTGTTGATGCCAATCTGAATGTGCAAGGCATTGGTACGAAACCCGCAATCGAAGGAAGTGTAAAGTTGAAAGATGGCAGCGACATTACAGTACTTTTGCCTGACCGAGAGATTGATAAGGCCGAAACAGATGGAATTGTAGAATTCGTAAATTTAAAAAATCCAATCTCTGAAAATCTAGGCAAGGTTGATTCGAGTGAGGTAACCGCAACCTACGATTTTGTAGAAGAAGTTTCGCTCAATATCGAAGTCGATGATAAATCTCAGCTAACCATTGTAGTTGATGAACTCAACGGCGATAACATCAAGGTAAAAGGAAATGCTCAACTCAATACGGGTATTACGCCAAGCGGACAGCCTTATGTGTTGGGCTTGTACGAACTTACCTCAGGCAGCTACGATTTATCGTTTCAGTTTTTGAAAAAGGAGTTTGCCATCAAAAAGGGCAGTAATCTACTCTGGACAGGCGACCCAATGCAAGCCCAAGTTGATATTACTGCTATTTATAATATCGAAGCCGAAGTCCCACAAGTGGCTTCCAGTGCTACGAAAACCACCAAAAACACCAAAGTTCCGCTCGAAGTACAACTAAAAATGAGTGGGAATCTTTCAAGCCCTGTAATTGATTTTAAAGTTGTGGTGGCCGAAAACGCTCCCACCGACTTGGCCAACGAACTCAATAAAGATGGTAGTTACCTGAAAAACCTCGAACAAAATCCTGTGGAGATGAATAAGCAGGTTTTTGCACTCTTGGTCTTGAATAAATTCTTGGGCGAACAATCAAGCGATTTCTTTTCGGGTATCAATCCCGAAGCTATTGCTCGACAAAGTGTAAGTAAATTACTCACCGACCAACTTAATTTATTGGCCGGCGACTTGATAAAAGGTATAAAACTTGATTTTAATCTGAACTCAACTTCGATGAATACCGATGCCGGAAACAAAGCCCGCACCGATTTGAACGTTGGTCTGAGCAAAGCATTCTTAAACGACCGCCTAAAAATTGCCATTGGCCGTAATTTCCAACTCGAAAACACCGCTTCGGCAGCCACATCTACCGAAATCGTAGATAATATTTCTCTAAATTATAACCTCAGCAAAGATGGGCGTTATTTGTTTAGTGCGTATCGTAAAAACCAGTACCAAGCCATTCTTGATGGCTTTGTGGTCGAAACAGGGGTAGCATTTACGCTCACGCTCGACTACGAGTACTTTAAAGAGTTATTTGAAAAGAAAAAATGAGAAAAGTATCACCACAAGAGGAACATATTGGAAGTTATATTTTTTCTTTTTTAAAAAACGAAAAAATAGTCTGCTCGACTTATCTGATTGTAGGTCTAATGCTGTCGGTGTGCTTGAGCTCATGCTCTGTAAGTAAATATATCCCAGAAGGCGAAAGCCTCTATACAGGTGCAAAAATAAAAACCGCAGCCGATTCAAGCTTTTCAAAGAATGAAATCAAAGTACTCGACGAACAACTCAAAACCATCATTCGCCCAATTCCTAATAGTTCAATTTTTGGGTTTCCGTACAAAGTGTGGTTTTATTATGTAGTTGGAGAACCAAAAAAAGAAAAAGGAGTAAGAAACTGGTTTAGAAAAAAATTTGGCGAAGCCCCCGTACTTGCCAGCAAAAGAGCCGTGAATGTCAATACCGAAATTATTGGTAACTACTTAAATAATGAAGGTTACTTTCGCTCAACCGCAACGGGTGAGTTAATCATCAAAGGCAAAAAAGCCGAGGCTATGTATGTAGCAAATGTAAAACCTCGCTACACAATTAGTAAAGTTGAATTCGTACAGAAAGACACCTCAGTTTTTAGTAAAAGTTTGATGCAGACAAAGGCAAGTTCGTTATTGAAGGTTGGAGAACCATACCGATTCGATAACATAAAACAAGAGCGTGACCGTATTGATAAAGCCCTCAAACTTAATGGTTACTATTATTTCCGACCTGATTTCCTAATCATCAAAGCCGATTCAAACCAAAATGCTCGGCAAGTAAATCTATTGCTCGAACTCAAACCTAACATTACCCAAACCTCGCTTAAGCAATATACTATCAAAGATATTTTGGTTTTTGTAGATAACTCTGATAGTACCAAACAGAGAAGTGCAGAAATAAGAAATGGGCTGAGAGTTTTTGACTCGAAGAGAGCATTTAGGGGAAAAGTATTCAACGATGCCATTGGTTTTCGTAGTGGTCGGCTTTATAATAGCCAAACACACGATGCTTCGCTTTCGAGGCTAATCAACTTACGCAATTTTAAATTCGTAAAGAATCGCTTCGAGATGGTCAATCGTTCGGATTCGGCCCTTATCAATGTTATTTATGACCTCACTTCACTCAAACATAAATCATTACAAGCAGAATTTAATGCCCTTACTCGCTCCAATAACCTTGCGGGTACGCAGCTGGGAGTAAATTGGTTAAACCGAAATATTTTTAAAGGGGCTGAAATCTTGAAAATTGGAATCAATACAGGTTTCGACTTTCAACTGACCAACAAAAAACTCAATAACACACTTAATAGCTATTATCGTGTGGCAGGCGATGCTGACCTCACCTTTCCTCGTTTTTTGTTGCCATTCTATCATGTACGAGCAGGTCGAAATCAGGCTTTACCAAAAACAAACATCAATTTGGGTTATGAACGTTTAGTACAAAAAGGTGTGGGTACGTTAGATGATAGTACCAAACGTTATAACCAATATACAATTACCTCACTTCGCAGCTCATTGAATTATAGTTTTCGTAAAAATGCAGCTGTAGAACATAATTTTACACCACTCTCAATCAATCTGATTAGACCCAAAAATATTAGTGCGGAGTTTGTTGATTTAATTTTCAGGAGCGATAATATCCAAGATTTATTACGCTACGACCAAATCCTAACCACAAGGTTGATTTTAGGAGGACAATATAATATCGTTTATACACCCATCCAAGCACCAAAAAGCAGGCATTATTTCTACCTAAATGCAGGTTTTGATATTGCTGGAAATCTGGCAGGGCTTTTTGTAAAAAAAGAAATTGATGATGCCAAAAGGATTGCTAATACAGTATTTGAGCAGTACGCTCGATTTGATGTAGAAACACGCTACTATTTAGATTTCACGCCAAGTATCAGATGGGCGAATAGAGTAATTTTGGGTTATGGTTTACCTTATGGAAACTCGAAAAGTTTACCAACTCAAATCAAACAATATTTTGTGGGTGGAAGCAATAGTATTAGAGCATTTAGGGCGAGGTCTATTGGGCCAGGAGATTTTGATGTTATCGGCGACAGTACATCTATCTTTACTACTGCCTATGGTGATGTAAAACTCGAGCTCAACTCAGAAGTGCGTTTCAAATTTAGTCAAATCATCAACTTTGCGGCATTTATAGATGCAGGAAATATCTGGATGGCAAAATACAATGATGCCTTGGGATATTCTGAAAGTAGTGTTTTTGGTAAAAACTTCTACAAACAATTGGCAGTTGGTGGTGGGCTTGGCCTTCGCCTTGATTTTACGTATGTGAAACTCCGCCTCGACTTGGCCACACCTTTTTGTAAGCCGTGGCTACCCGAAGGTGAACGCTGGGTGATTCGAGACATCAAGCCATTTGAAAAAACTTGGCGAAAACAAAACTTGATTTTAAATATAGCAGTCGATTATCCATTCTGATATATCCAAACCAAAAAAGGAAGACCTCGCTTGGAGCGAAGTCTTCCTCAAAAGAACTGTTTAAAGACTATTTATCTGAAATTATTCAGCGTCTTTCCAACGATACTCTACTTTATCTTCGATAAACTCTTCTAAAGCTACCGAAGTTGGCTTTGGCTGACGCTCATAAAATCTTGAGATTTCGATTTGCTCACGGTTTTCAAAAATCTCTTCTAAGTTATCAATATTTGAAGCAAATTCACCCAATTTTTGAGTTAATTCTTCTTTTGTCTTAACAGCCACTTGTCTGGCACGTTGCGATGCAATATACACCGACTCATAAACATTACCTGTTTTAGCGGCTATTTTATCAACGTCTCTTGCAATGATTGAAGGATTTATTGCCATATTTTTTATTTTGCCCCCTACTTTCAAAGGAACTTTATTTTTAATTTACTAACGATCTATATATTATTACTAACTCTAATCAAAAAAATGATTGCCAATCATCCAAGTAATCAATAAATAAAACTATCGCTATTCTAAGGATTACTCTTACCTGATTTTTCTTCTTTTTTAGCAGCGGCATCTTCTTTCTCTTTAGCTACCCTTGCTGCCTCTTTGGCTTTTAACTCTTTCACTTCTTGTTCGTACTTGACGGCTTTTTCTAAGCCCTTTGTAGCACCATCATAGACCTTTTCGGCTTGCTTGAGATATTTACTCTTGGGATATTTATCAATAAAATCCTCATAAAATTTCAAGGCATCAGAGAAGCGTTCTCTTTGTTTATTCTCAAAGCTCACCAGAGCCAAATCATACTGAGATTGTACTTTCAAAAACGATAATTCTTCAATATATTCTGAATCTGGAAAATCTTTCTGGAAATTATCAATCGCTACCACAGCAGCTTTAAAATTAGCAATGGTTACACCACTTGTTTTATAATAAAGTTTAGCTTTTTCGTAGGCTTTTTCCTCCAAACGGTGTCTCAAATCTCTCAAATCCTGGTTACAACTTTCAGCATATTTACTGGTAGGATAAGAATTGATGAAAGTCTGCAAAGCATCAATGGCGGTAAGTGTACTCGATTGGTCAAGGTTATAGTTTGGCGAATCTTTAAACATCGAATTGGCATACATATAAAATGCTTCTTCGGCCATCGGACTATTGGCATACGTTGCATAAAAGCTCTTAAACAAGTATGCACTCATACTATATTGTTTTTGCTTATACTGTGCATAAGCATTGTAGAATTGAGCATTTTCAGCGAGTGAATCTCCTTTCAACAATGGAATGATTTCTTCAAAAAGTATACCTGCTTTGTAGTACTCTCCTTCTTTATAATAATCATTGGCAGCTTTATATTTTTCTTCGGTAGTACCTTTCTTTTGAAGTTTCATAAACTTACTTGAGCAAGCCGAAAGCAACAAAATACTAACAAACAACAGGGCGATATGAGGTCTTTTTAAAAACATGGGTGCAAAGATAATAAAAATGCTACGTTTTTTTAACGAATATCATAGCATAATTATTTCTGATATTAAAAATATGAGTAGATTTTATTCAAAATAGCCTCAAATAAAGTTATATTCAGACTAATTATCTTAATTTATTCAGCTCTCTCAACAGTTACAATCATACTATTGAGCTGAAGATTTCCGAATTGGGTTGCAAATGCTACATCACTGGCATCTCTTCCGTAAGCTAAAATTACCCGATTTCCTTTTGCTTCGGCTTGTGTTGCATCAAAAGTATACCACTGATTTTCGAGGTATACTTCATACCAGGCGTGCATGTCCATTGGATCTAATTCATACAAATACCCTACCACCATACGGGCAGGTAAATTGATTGCACGACTTAAAGCAATAGCTAAATGCGAGAAATCACGACAGACACCAATTCGGGTTTGATTGATATCAACCGCTGAGGTAGATGATGAGCTGTAGCCATACTCATAGGTTACATTATCCTTCACCCACTGACATATTGCATTGGCTTTTTCATATCCTGTACTAAAATTTTGGGTAATTTCGGCAGCCATTTGTAGAAACCTATCTGACTCGCAATATCGGCTCGGGAGTATATAAACTTGAGCATAATCAGGAATAAATTGTGGAGCTACGGCACCAGCCGCAAAATTCACATCAATTGTATCAGACGTTGAAACTATCGCTGAGGCATCAATTTTAAAGTTACCAATCGGACTAACTAGTCTTTGGCATAAATTACCGTAATTATCTTGATACTCGGTAAATTGTGTATGAGGAGTAAAGGTTAAACTTTCTTGCAAAACTTGTTGTGCAGCCCCTGATTGTGGGCGAAGCATCAATATTAACGGCACATTTTCGGCACATTGGTATTCAATTTGGCAATTCACTCTTAATTTCATTCGGGGCTATTTTTTATAAAGGTAAGCTATTTTATCGAAAAATAACTTAAAATTATGCGATTCAGATAATTACCTCTCAATTCTATACGTTAATAACAAAAATAAATACTAAAAATGACTATTTGATACTATTGCTCAGTATTTTAACGAAAAGTTAATCGACTGAGGTAATAAATTATGATTATCAGTATATTTTATTTTATATTTGCATAAAAAATAAGTTAAACTGCGAAAACTTTAAAATGTTTTAAATTTCCTGATATTTTTATTAACTTATTTTTAAATTTTCCTAATATAACCAATGTATAATATCAAAAGCCACGCTTTTGCCTTCTCACCTTACAAGAAAAATCCAAAACTAACATTTACAAGTATTCTATTAATCATTTCTCTTAGTTGCTTTTCTCAAAATCAATGGACTTGGATGGCAGGATATCTTGTAAGTGACGCTGTTTGGATTTATCCTCGTCCGCTTCCATCACCGCTTAGCGTGCGTGGTACACCTTGGATACTTGGGAGTAACGTAAAGCCATCTGTAAGAGAGCACCCCGCTGGAGGAATCGTAAACAACAATGATATTTATGTTTATGGTGGTGCCGCACTCGAAAATGAGTATTCCTCAGATTTTTGGATCTATGATGTTTCACAACAAAAATGGGCTTTTATCTCTGATTTAGGCTGGCAAGTTATTATTGATGTTATCGGTAGAGAAAGCACAACAGCTCACCCTGGTGGGAGAAATCGGGCTGCCTCAGCCGTTGATAAGAATGGAAATATTTGGTTTTTTGGAGGCTTATACAGAGATAAAAACACCAATGAAACCTTTACCCGATCAGACCTTTGGCGATATAACACGCAAACAAAAAAATTTACTTATTTCGATGAGTACGCTGGCTCACAAAGCAAACCAAGCGATAGATACAGAGCCAGAGCATGGTTTGATAATAATAACAATATGTGGATGTATGGTGGGGCTGTAGATACTCAAAGCGGATCTCTTTCATACAATGATCTGTGGAAATTTAATACCACAACCTATACTTGGACGTTTATCAGTGGCAATAAAAACCAACCATATTGCAAAAACTGCCCAAATGGCGTATATCCAACTACTCCTGGAATAAGCGGAACCCAGTATTTTCCTCGGGCACGATCTGATTATGGATACTGGCAGGATAATTCGGGCAATGTATGGATTTATGGTGGTTATGCTGAATCGCACGGAAGTGATGAATATGGCGACTTATGGAAGTTTAATCCTGTCACATCCGAATGGACGCTGATATCAGGAAGTAGTGCCATGAATCCGCCACAAACAGCCACTAACCCTGGCTCTAGAAATGCACCTTATTGTTGGGTCGGAAACGATAATAAACTATATATGACTGGCGGCCTCAGACAATATTCTTCTTTTTTGAGAGATATTTGGAGAATAAATCCTACGAATGGTAATTGGGAGGCTGTAAAAGTAGATAATTCAACGAATAATTCGCCGATTTCAGCTGGTTTTCAAATCGAAAGCCCTACAAATTTGCCCGGAGCATCTGTCAACACGCTTAATCATCTTACAACTGGCTCGCACACCTACATGTTTAGTGGATATGGAATGGGTTCAAACAATCTATTAGGTTTTACAGGTGCTATGTGGAGATACTCGTTAGATGGATATGACCCTAACTTGGTGCCAGTAGCTACCCCCGACTCATTGGTTTTACCATACCGTGATTCTATTGCTTGTAATATCAGAGCTAACGATTTGCCAAAGGGCTTATTCAACAATGCCAGTTTCGATATTGATGTAAATCTTGCAGGCATACAAAAAACGCTGTCAACTTCAAATGGGAATTTTTCGGTTGATAGTTTAGGAACTGTTTGGTTCAAACCTAGAACAAATTTTTTAGGCACGGTTACACTTAGCTACACCTATCAAAATATGGCAAAGTATGTGTCCAATACCGCTCAAGCAAAAATTATTGTTTATAAATGTGGCACTAGGCTCTTGAGCCTGGCTTCGCCAGTTAATGATATCAACAATGGTGTTTATCAATATACAGATAATGAAGAGGTTCGATTGACTAACAAAATAATACCGGCAGGTTCGAGTCGTTCTACTGTAAATGTGAATGCCGCTGCTTCCATAGTTCTACTACCAGGTTCAGCGATAACTCCAAACAATGGTTCAACATTTGAGGCCAAAATTAGTGGCTGCAATTAATCATATAAAACAAATGAAAAAATATTTCTATTCTTGTCTTGTAGCGGGGCTTTTCGTGGTAGCTTGTAGCTCACGAACTATTGAAACCGACCCAAACATTGTTATTATAGAGGATAGCAATTTTGAGAAAGCACTTATAATGCAAAAAATTGACTCTGACAGTAGTATAAATGGCCAAATAAAGAGGGCTGATATTGACGACATTAACATTTTGAGTATTCCGAACCTTCAAATCAAGTCGTTGGTAGGTATTGAAGGCTTTAAGTCTTTGACATATCTAGATTGTTCACTCAATCAAATCACCAATCTTGATGTAAGCCAAAATCCTAATTTAGAGTCGCTCGATTGTTCTTCAAACTTTCTGACAACAATTGATCTAAGTAAAAATTTAAGGTTATCAGCATTAAATTGCACAAAAAATCAATTGAAAGACCTTACGATTCAGAGTAAGCAATTATATGCCCTCAATGCAAGTAATAATTCGCTTGTCACGATTTCGGTCGACGCTGCCACAAAACTCACATTGCTCCATTTATCCAACAACCAACTCAAATCCCTTAGCTTATTCAATAATGCTGCATTGATGGAGCTCAAGTGCGAAAGCAATAAACTCACAACTATTGATTTAAGCAAAAATACAAAACTTAGAGTATTGGAGATTTCAAATAATGGTTTATCCGCTCTTGATTTATGTGCTAATACCGAACTACTAAAACTGGCATGCACATCAAATAATATTACCAAGATTATGATTCCGAAAAAGATACAAGCACTTTTTGTAAATAATACTGCGTCGATAGATAACAAAACCTCTTATGCTACCTGTGATTAATATTTTTTCTGATCAACCTTAGAATATGATTAGAATTGGTATCCTAACGTTAAATTATCATTAATTCCTTGAATTTTAGCCCATTTATGGCTTACTTCGCAGAACACTTTTTGTTGTCGAGCGATGGAAGAAAATATAAAGAACAACCCCAATGACAAAGGCTCGAAAGGTAGCCTTTTTTCTTTTCTAAATGGATTAGTACCAAATGGTAAAAATAATGAAACTAAGGGTATAAACGAAGATTCTAAAATTAATCGTTATGCCGATAGTATAGAACAATCTAACTACTTGAGTCGTGATTTAAGTTGGCTGAAATTTAATGAGCGAGTCCTTGATCAAGCTCGCGAAAAAGATTTAAACCTATTTGAAAGATTAAAGTTTTTGGCTATCACGGCATCTAACCTCGATGAGTTTTTTACAGTCCGTCTGGGAAGCCTCTATAATTACCTTGATTTTAATAAAGAGAGAATAGATTATTCGGGACTACGAGAAATTCCGTTCCGAAAGGCATTGATGCTTTCGGTAAAACAATTTTGTCAAGAACAAGACCGAGTATTCAAGGAAGAATTAAAACCTTTATTTTCGGAATTTAAGTTTAGAATTGCCAAAATCAATGAGTTGTCAGGCAGCGAGTTAGAAGAAACCATTGCGTATTTCGATAATACTGTGTATCCGATGCTTACGCCGATGCTCTTTGACCATACACATGCATTTCCGGTTCTGATTGCTAAAACATTGATCTTCGGTGTAGTAACTGATGCCAATCGCTCAACGCTATTTCCTGACGACAGCGAGAATAAAAAACTTTCATTCGTTCAGATTCCGAGTAACTTACCACGTTTTTTTCCGATAGAGCGTGGCGAAGAAATTTTGTTTTTACCGATTGAAGAAATCGTTCGTCACGAAATAAAAAAACTCTATCGAAACATCGAAATTCAATCGGTCAATCTTTTCCGAATTGTACGAAATGGAGATTTTACCCTCGAAGAGTCAGATGATATCGAGGCCGATTTTGTCGATGAAATTAAGCAAAAAATCAAAAGTCGTCGATTAGGCAGGGTGGTCCATATGGAAATTGAGCCCAATCCAAATGAATGGATGCTCACTATGCTCCAAAAACGCTTCGAAATTGATAAGTATAATATCTTTTTTGATGAATGCTTAATAGACTACACTTGTCTATGGCAAATTATTCGTCACCCAGAATTTCAAGAAGATATCAAGCCCGTACATCCTCCAATCACTCATCCAAGATTGAGAGATAAAAACGCTGATATTTTTGAGGTAATCCGTGAAAAAGACCTGTTGCTTCATCATCCATACAATAACTTCGAGCCAGTTTTACAATTAATTGAAAAGGCTGCCGAAGACCCAGATGTATTAGCAATCAAACTTACAATCTATCGTCTGGCAAAAAAATCTCGCGTTACTCAAGCACTCTTGAAAGCAGCCGAAAATGGCAAACACGTTTCGGTTCTGTTTGAAATAAAAGCACGTTTCGACGAAGAGAATAATATCCGAGAAGCTGACCGCCTACAGAGAGCCGGTTGCTTTGTTATTTATGGTATTGGGTGGTACAAAACCCATACTAAGCTCATGCTCATTGTAAGAAAAGAAGGTAATAAAGTAACGCAATATGCCCACTTGGCCAGTGGAAATTATAACGAAGATACGGCAAGACTTTATACGGACATTGGCCTTTTGACGAGCAATCCGACTTATACGAAAGATATTTCCGAATTTTTCAATGTAATTACCGGACATTCACAACCAGCCGATTATCATAATCTGATCACCTCTCCTCGAGATATGCGTAATAAACTCATTGAAATGATTCGCAATGAGGCACTTAATGCTCAAAATGGCCTATCAAGTGGTATTTGTATAAAACTAAATTCGCTCGAAGACCAATACGTCATCAACGAACTCTACAAAGCTTCGCAAGCAGGTGTAAAAATCAAACTAATTGTTCGAGGAATTTGCTGTTTACGTCCTGGGCGTAAAGGATTGAGCGAAAACATAACAGTACGTTCAATTGTTGGTCTTTTTCTCGAGCACGCTCGTATCTTCTATTTCCATAATAACAATACTCCAAAATTATACGGTGGTAGTGCCGATATTATGGTACGCAGTTTCGACAAGCGAATCGAATCGTTGTTTGAAATTGTTGATGAAGACATAAAACGTCAAGTCATGCACATTTTAGATTTTAATCTCCGAGACAATGTAAATGCCTACGAACTTCAAGAAGATGGTACATATAAAAGAGTAGTTTGTTCGTTATCATCTGATGAGCCTGCTTTTGATATCCACCAACGCTTTTTCGAAATAACTGAGCAGCAATATGAGCCAATTTCTTTATTCGACGATACACTAACCACTGTTGAAGAAGAAACTCAAGAAACAATAACTGAAAACTCTTTGAATGAAGTGTAGTGCTATAATTAGCTGATTTAAATTGTGTTCAGTCAATAGCAAATATATTCAATATAAATCATCCCGTATTTTGAGATAAATCTGCCCCAGAGGAGCTAAATATTGGGATAAAGGCCGATTTTCTAACAAATAAGTTCCACATGAACGACCAATTTCGCTATATTGGTCGTTCATGCGGAACTCAAAATTTGAAATAACTACTATTTTCTACCGAGCGTCGGCCGCCAATATTTGACCCTTGACAGGATCTTTACAAAATCCGGAATGACTCATGTTTAATGTACAATCAATTTAGTATTCAAAATGATTTCTTGATAAGGAGGCATTTCTTCCGATGGATTCTCAATGATATTTATCAACAATTCAGTTGCTTTAACACCCAAATTATAGGCAAATTGCTCGACTGATGCCAATGGAGGATTGTCTAAATAAAAAGTCATAGGGAGATTGGCAAAACTTACAAACAATATATCTTTATTTGGCACAATTCCTTTTTGCTTACATACCTGCATTGCATAAAGTGCGACATAATCATTAAATGTAAGAATAGCTTCGGGAGGCTCAGCTAACGCAAGCAATTCATTAATTTTTATTACAGTGTCATCTTTTGATAGATCTGTTGCTTTAATATATTTTGGAGAAGTCTCAAGATTAAATTTTTTAATTGCCGCCAAATAACCATTCAAACGTTCGTCACATACTTCTAGATTGGAAGGTCCATTTAGGAGAGCAATTCGCCTGACTCCTTTATTTATCAGATACTCAATTGCTTCAAAAGCACCTTCAGTAATACTGCAACGAACTTTATTGGCTTCGAGATTTCGTGGTACCCGATCAAAAAATACTAAAGGAGTTCCAAAATTTTCTACTTCTTTAAAATGACTATAATTATTGGTCTCGGCAGCTACAGAAGCAATCACCCCGTCTACTCTACTACTAAGAAAAGACTTCAACGCCTTTTCTTCCCTTTCAAACTTATCTCTTGATTGACTCACAACAACATTATATCCTTTTTCTAAGGCAACATCTTCAATCCCCGAGATAGCCATCGAAAAAAACTCTTCTTGCAAATAAGGTAAAAGTACACCGATGGTAAAAGTTCGATTTTTTTTCAGGAAAATAGCCGCTGGATTTGGAACGTAATGCATTGATTTTGCCAACTCCCATACTCGTTCTCTTGTACGAAGGCCTATACGAGTATTATTCTGCAAAGCCCTCGAAACTGTCGAAATTGAGACCCCCAATTTTTTAGCTATTTCTTTGATGGTCGCTTGATGTCGTTGCATTTTTTTAGATTAAAATGGATTAAGATTATTCTCGCAAGTTAAGCAAATTTGAGATTTATCAATAAATCTTAAAAAATATAACCGCCATAATTTCTCGAAACGTACAATTTTGGGCGGTCATTCCTAAAGTTTTTTTATACAAATCGATGGATTTTTAAAATTTATAGGATGCACCACACCACAAAGAAAAAGATAAATATTTGTTAAAATATTATAATTTTGTGCAAACGATTGCATTTTCCAAATTATTCAAATAATCTAATTTTTACTTCGTATTTATCAATTAAGACCCCATTTTGTCTATAAATAATCTAACTCTATCTTCACATATTAAAATTTTTTAATATAACTTTAAGAGATTTTTATTTCACAATGTTTAATAACCTTAATCAAAAATTTCTATGAAAAAATTTACTCTGCGGGCATTAGTAGTACTACTTCTCGGAGCCGTAGGAGCACTGTCAGTTCCGAATGCTTTTGCCAAAGAAGGTTCTGGAAAGTTTCTTGAGCAAAAAGTTACCGGAAAAGTAACTGATTCTGAAAAAGGAGAAGCTCTTCCAGGGGTAAGTATTCTCATCAAAGGTAGCCAAAAAGGAACTACTACAGATGCTAATGGTGAGTATACGATCAATGTGGCTGATAGCAAAACAGTATTGGTATTCAGTATTGTAGGCTATGAACCACAGGAGATCGTTGTTGGCAATCGTGCAACGATTAATGTAGGGATGGTAACCGATACCAAAACATTAGGTGAAGTCGTTGTGGTAGGTTATGGTGTACAGAAAAAAGAAACAATCACAGGTTCGGTAGCATCAGTGAAAGGTTCAGAATTAATCAAGTCACCAACTGTAAACCTTAGTAATTCAATTGCTGGCCGTATGGCTGGTGTAGTTGCGGTAAACCGCAGTGGTGAGCCAGGTGCCGATGGTTCGGCAATTCGTATCCGTGGTTCGAATACACTCAACAATGGTGATGCCCTCATCGTAGTAGATGGTATTCCGAATCGTGCAGGTGGACTTGACCGTATCAACCCAAATGACATCGAAAGTGTGTCGGTATTGAAAGATGCATCGGCGGCAATTTATGGTTCTCGTGCTGCCAATGGTGTAATCTTGATTACTACTAAGCGTGGAAAAACTGGTAAGCCACAAGTTTCATACTCGGCCAATCAGGGTTTCTCACAACCAACAGTAATCCCTAAATTGACAAATGCTGCTCAATACGTAAGCATGCTCAATGATCTCGATATTTATGGTTTACCTGTAAGCGAGTGGGCTGCGGCTAATGCTGCTTACAAATCGACAGGTTCTTTCACTCGTCCGAACGGAACTATCAGAAAAGCACCTTATTCTCCAAGCGATATTCAAAAATATGCTGATGGGTCTGACCCTTGGTTATATCCAAATACGGATTGGTACAAAGCTACTTTGAAACCGTGGTCGCCACAGACGCAACATAATTTACAAATTTCGGGTGGTACTGAAAATGTAAAATACTTGGCATCGTTGGGCTATCAAAACCAAGATGGTTATTACAAAAACTCGGCAACTGCTTACCAACAGTATGATATTCGTTTGAATTTAGACGCTAAAATTAACAAATACATCAATCTGAATGTAGGTATTTTAGGTCGCGAAGAAGCACGTAACTACCCAACTCGTGGAGCAGGTGCTATCTTCAGAATGCAAATGCGTGGAAAACCACAACAACAAGCCTACTGGCCGAATGGTCTTCCTGGCCCAGATATCGAAAACGGTGAAAACCCAGTTGTAATCACTACTGACTTATCTGGTTATGACCGCCAAAGACAAGATTATATTCAAACCAACGGATCACTTGATATTCAAATTCCGTGGGTAAAAGGTTTGAAAATAACAGGAACAGCAGCGATTGATAAAAGAATCGGTACAAGAAAATTATGGCAAATTCCGTGGACACTCTACCAACAAGGATCAGGCTTTGAGGCAGATGGCACAACTCCTAAGCTTGTTGCAAGTAAACGTGGCCCCGCTGAACCAAACTTAAACCAATCATATGACGACCAACTGAATATTTTACTCGGTACTGTTGCGACTTACGAACGTACATTTGGAAATCATGGTCTTACAGTTTTGGCTGGAACAAATACTGAAACTATCAAAGGAAATAACTTCAATGCATTCCGTCGTTATTTCATCTCTCCTGCTCTTGACCAAATGTTTGCGGGTGGTGATTTAGAAAGAAACAACGGTGGTGGTGGTTATGAAACTGCTCGTATCAACTATTTTGGTCGTGTAGCTTATAATTTCAAAGAAAAATATTTGGCTGAATTCTTATGGAGATATGATGGTTCTGACCGTTTCCCGAAAGCAACACGTTATGGTTTCTTCCCGGGCGTAATGGCAGGTTGGGTAATGTCAGAAGAGAAATTCATGAAGAGCCTTTCATTTATTAGCTTCTTGAAATTGAGAGGTTCATGGGGGCAACTTGGAAACGACCAAGTAAACCTTCCTAACTCTAACACCCCTGCTACTTATCAGTACTTATCAACATACGGATTCCGTAGTTATATCTTAGGTGATGCCGAGCAAAAAACATTGTTTGAAACTCGTCTTCCAAACGAAAACATTACTTGGGAGGTTGCTTCTAACTCAAACTTTGGTTTAGAAGGACAATTATTCAACGGTAAAATCAGTTTTGAAATGGATTATTTTGTGAACAAGCGTTCAAAAATCCTTTGGTTCAAAAATGCTTCAGTGCCGCAATCAACGGGTATTACGCTTCCTGCACAAAACTTTGGTGAAGTTTCAAACCGTGGTTTTGATTTCAACGTTGGGTACCGTGGACAAAGTGGCGATTTCAAATATAACGTAAGCGTAAACGGTGGTTATGCAAAAAACAGAATCGATTTCTGGGATGAAGCTCCTGGTGCTCCTGAATGGCAAAGAACTACTGGCCGCCCAATGAATACTTTCATGGCTTACCTTTATGATGGTGTATTTAAAGACCAAGCTGCCATTGATGCTCGTGGAATTGATTACTCGGCAATTGTAAAAGAGCTTCGCCCTGGAGATATGAAGTACAAAGATTATAACGGCGATGGTAAAATTACACCAGATGATATGGTTAGAACTGATAACACAACCCTTCCTCTTTTCCAAGGTGGTATCAATCTGGGAGCTCAATACAAAAACTTTGACTTGACAATCTTGATTCAAGGTGCTGCGGGTGCAAAACAATACGTAAGTGCAGGTGAAATGGGAAATATCGGTAACTACTTGCTTGATATTTATCAAAACCGTTGGACAATCGATAACCCAAGCGATGTTCACCCTCGTATCGCCAACCGCTCTGACCAATATTACTCAAATAATAACACTTATTGGTTGAGAAGTTCAGATTATATGCGTTTAAAAAACTTTGAGTTAGGCTATTCAATTCCTGAAACTATTGGTAAAAAGGTAGGTTTCAGTAGCATGAGAATCTATGCAAATGGTGTCAACTTGTTTACGATTGACAAATTGAAAGTATTTGACCCAGAAACAGCGAGTACAACTGGTCAGTACTATCCTCAATCAAGAGTAATTAACTTAGGCATAAACGTTAAATTTTAATTAATAAAAAAATGAAAATGTATAAAAAAATAATTTTGTCATTCTTTGCAGTTTCGTTTTTTACGATTAGCTGTAACGATGACTTTGTAGATACAAAACCACTCGACCAATTATCTGAAAACGTAGTTTGGGGAGATGCGGCTTTGGCCGAAGCTTTTGTAAGCGAATTATATGGTGGCTTAGGTGTTGGTGGGTTCAATGAGCAAATGCTGGCTTCCTTGACAGATGAAACCATTTTTACACACCCTGGTAGAGGTATCACAACCATCACCGAAGGTAGAAGTAACCCTGCCGATCCAGGTTGGATTAATGGTACTTTAAGCTGGGGAAATATGTATTCGCGTATCAGAGCTTGTAATCTTGCCCTGAAAAACTTAGAAAAGCCTCAATTCCCAAATACAAACAATATCGTTGACCGATTGAAGGGAGAAGCTAAATTTATGAGAGCTTATTTTTATCATCAATTAGTTCGCTACTACGGTGGCGTGCCAATCGTTGACAAAGCGTTTGCTCTGACAGATACTGATTTCTTGACTGCTCGTAATACATTCGAAGAATGCTTAAACTTTATCGTAAAAGACCTCGATGAAGCAGCCGTATTACTTGATGGAAAATCACTCCAAAAAGGTCGTGCAACTAAAGCGTCTGCCTTAGCTCTAAAATCTCGTATGTTGATTTACGCAGCCAGCGATTTATATGATGTACCAACTGCCAAAGCAAAATCTAAAGCAATGGCTGCTTTCGGAAAACCAGAATTGATGGGCTTTGTGAGCGGTAGCCGTACTGAACGCTGGCAAAAAGCAAAAGCTGCCGCTAAAGCAGTTTTAGACTTACCAGGATTTGGATTCCAATTAGGACTTACTGCCCCTGTTTCGGCTGACCAAGCATCAACTAATTACATTAATCAGTCATTAGGAAGAAACGGTGGTCAAAACGAAATTATCTTCGGTAGATTTTTTATCCAAAGCAAGAACGAAGATGGTGGACGTGTAGGTTTATTTAATGGACCAAATGGCTATAATAACTGGGCTGGAAATACGCCAATCCAAGAATTAATTGATGATTATGAAATGATGGACGGAACGAAATTCGACTGGAATAAGCCTGAACATGCGAAAGCTCCATATGATAATCGTGACCCACGTATGAGATCATCGATTTTATACGAAGGCTCGCCTTGGAAACCTCGTTCGGCAAGTGCAGCTCCGCTTGACCCTGCCAACCAAATTCAAACTGGTGAATATGAAGTTACTTCAGGTAGTACAAAAAGAGTACACTTTGGTTTAGATACTCGTAAGAGTAGCATCGAAGACTGGAATGGTAGCTACACTGGCTATTACATGCGTAAATTTACAGACCCGAACCCTGGTTTAGTTGACCAAAACTCTTGGCAGCAAATTCCTTGGCCTTTCTTACGCTATACAGAGGCAATTTTCAACTATGTTGAGGCTTGTATCGAACTTGGCGAAGACGTTGAAGCGAGAAGATGGTTGAATCAGATTCGTTTCCGTGCGGGTATGCCTGCAATTACCGATTCGGGTGATGCTTTACGTCAACGTTATCGTAACGAACGCCGTATCGAAATGGTATTTGAAGAACAACGCTACCACGATGCACGCCGCTGGATGATTGCTCCTACAACACTTGGCCGCAAAGCAAGTATTATTGTAGTAAAAGGTACTTTGAAAGCAGGTAAAACTATGCCAATTTATAAATACGACCCAACAAGTTATGATTATTCTTACACTGTTGGAAAAATTGACCCAGGTAAAGAAAACCGTAACTGGGATGATAAGATTTATTTCTTACCAATTCATCGCGATGAGATGAACCGTAATAATAAATTAGTTCAAAACCCTGGATACTAATATTTATTAGCAAAAAAAGGGTAGTCAGAAGTATAAAAACTTTTGGCTACCCTTTTTTATTTTTTGGCTACGTGCTTCTATCACAACACAACTTTGTATATTTGTTTTATAATAACAAACTTATATTTTTTCTCCTTGCTGGAGGTTTATGACCTAAAAATGAAAATTTCGACCATTGCATACCTACTACTTTTAAGCATATTTTTTACTTCCTGTAATAAATCTTCATCTGACGAAAGTGCTTCAGATGAAGAAGAAAAACAAGATCCAATTTTCACATTGCTCTTTGCCGATAAAACCAATATCGATTTTCAGAATGTCATCAACGAAGGCCTAAACACCAACGTATTGATGTATGAGTATTTTTATAATGGTGGTGGGGTTGCAGTTGGAGATGTAAATGGCGACGGACTCGAAGACCTCTATTTCACGAGCAACATGCAGCAAAACAAATTGTATCTAAATAAAGGTAAGATGCAGTTTCAGGATATAACTACTCAGGCAGGTGTAGCAGGTAGAGAAGGACCTTGGAAAACAGGAACAACGATGGTAGATATTAATGCCGACGGGCGACTTGATATTTACGTGTGCCACTCTGGTAATCTGCAACCCGAAAAGAAAACCAACGAACTCTTCATCAATCAAGGAAATAATGCCAACGGAATTCCAACTTTTGTGGAACAAGCAGCAAAATTTGGACTCGATAGCCCCGCATCAAGCACAAACGCGTACTTCTTCGATGCCGATAAAGATGGCGATTTAGATATGTTTTTGCTCAATCATAACATAAAATCACTACCCGTTCTCGACGAAGCCCGCACAGCAGCTCTCATCAAAGTCGATGATGCCATCAGTGGATCAAGGTTTTATAAAAACGATAAAGGCTTTTTCCGAGATATAACTCGTCAAGCGGGTATTCAAAGTTCGGCATTGTCATATGGTTTGGGAGCAGGAATCGCAGATTTCAATCAAGATGGCTGGCCAGATATTTATGTAAGTAATGATTATGCCGTGCCAGACCGCCTCTACATTAACGATCAAAAGGGAAGTTTCAGAGAAGTAAGTCACGAGCAAATCGGCCATACTTCTAATTTCTCGATGGGAAATGATGTGGCCGATATAAACAACGACCAACTTCCCGACATTTTCACACTCGATATGCTTCCCGAAGATAACCGACGCCAGAAATTACTGATGTCGCCTGATAATTACGACAAATTTGATTTGGGCGTTAGATCGGGATTTCATTATCAATATATGCGAAATATGCTCCAACTCAACAACGGAAATGGAACTTTTAGTGAAATTGGACAGATTTCGGGCATCTCTAACACCGATTGGAGCTGGGCAGCACTTTTTGCCGATTATGACAACGATGGCTGGAAAGATTTGTATATCACCAACGGCTATTTACACGACTACACAAATCTTGATTTCTTAAAATACATGGACGATTTCATGGCCACCAAACAAGGTGGTTTTCAACGAACTGATGTGCTCGAATTGGTACAGAAAATGCCTTCATCAAATGTAAAAAACTACATTTTCAGAAATAACGGAAAGCTAAACTTTAAAGACCAAACAACCAACTGGGGCATGGGTGAGCAATCGAATAGTAGCGGAGCAGCTTATGCCGATTTGGATAATGATGGAGATCTAGATTTAGTAGTCAATAATATTAACTCACCGGCATTCATTTATCAAAACGAAGCCAACAACAAGCTCGGTAATCAGTTTTTGAAAATAAAACTTAATGGCGAAAACGGCAATAAAATGGGTATCGGAGCGAAAGTTTATCTTTATGCCCAAGGAAATACTCAATACCAAGAGCAAATGCCCACTCGTGGTTATCAATCAAATGTTAGTTTTACCCTTAATTTTGGACTTGGAAAAAACACCAAGATAGACTCTGTAAAAGTAGTTTGGAACTCGGATAAAAGCCAAGTTTTGAGCAACGTTCAAGCGAATCAAACTTTAATTTTGGAAGAAAAAAATGCCTCTGCAAAACAAAATTCAAATATTCAAAACAAAACAATTTTTACAGAAATAACTTCGCCTATCGTTTCAGTTCAAAACCAAACCTCATCTAACGATTTCAAAAGACAACCTTTACTGACTAATTCTCAGTCATTCATCAGTCCGATAATGGTTAAAGGTGATGTAAATAAAGATGGGTTAGAAGATATATTCGTAGGTGGAAGCTACGGAAAGGGTAGCGAAATACACATCCAGTCGAGCGGTTCTTCTTTACAATTCTTTAAGAAACCTTTCCCTTCTAACCCAAATGCTGATGTAAGCGATGCCATATTCTTTGATGCCAACGGCGATGGTTTCCAAGATGTTTATGTGGCTTATGGTGGCTATGGTAATTTCACCGAAAACGATCCGAATCTACAAGATCAATTGTTTTTGAATAATGGTAAAGGCGAGTTTACGCTGAGTCCTTCTGCCCTACCCTCTATGCTCACTAGCACAGGTTGCGTGCGAGTGGCCGATCTAAATAATGATTCAAAGCCTGATCTTTTTGTAGGTGGCCGAGTTTCGGTTGGTAAATATCCAAACATTCCCCGTAGTTATGTGTTAATCAATAATGGCAAGGGGCAATTTAAAGAAAATACACCTACAGAGCTAAAAAATATTGGTATGGTTAGCGATGCAGCCTTTGTTGATTTGAATAATGATAAAAAACAAGAATTGGTAATCGTTGGAGAATGGATGCCCATAACGATTTTTGAAAATGAAAGTAGCGGTTTGACCAATAAAACCGATAAGTATTTTGATAAAAAACTAAGTGGGTGGTGGAATAAACTAAGCGTCGAAGATTTAAACGGCGATGGTTTACCAGAATTATTAGTCGGAAATTTAGGCTTGAATAGCCAAGCTAAAGCAAGCGACAAACAACCAGTTGAGCTCTATTATAAAGATTTTGATGATAACGGAAGCATAGACCCGATTTTATGTACATACATTCAAGGTAAAAGTTATCCTTTTGTAACGCGTGATGAATTACTGGAACAAGTACCTATCAAACGCCCCAAATTTACTACCTATGAAAGTTATTCGAATGCGACATTGACCGATGTTTTTGGTGAAGATGAGCTAAAGGATGCTAAAAAACTTGAAGCCAATTGTTTGAAAACGGTATTATTGGCTCTTAATAAAAACGGAAAATTTGAAGAAAAACCACTGCCAGTCGAAGTGCAGTATGCACCAATTTTTACTGTAAGCACTTTTGATTATAATAATGATGGCAATAAAGATTTAATTTTAGGAGGAAACTTAAACAAAGCTCGTTTGAAATTTGGCAAGTACGATGCCAACTACGGTTTAGTGTTGAAAGGCAACGGCAAAGGCGAATTTGTAAGCATACCCCAACATCTTTCTGGGCTTAATATACAAGGAGATTTACGTTCAACATTAGTAATACAAGGACATGCTTTCTTTGGAATAAACCAGCAGCGAATTCGAACTTTTAAAATTACACCGTAGAATTTTATATATTTTCTTAAAATCATACAAAACTCATTTATGTGCAATGCTTTGCAATCGTATGAACAGTAAATAATATTGATAGTCAAACGATTGCACATAAAACTGGAGGCATTTGTAGGTTAACTAATTTTAAATCAAATAAAAAAAATATAGTAGCTTTGGATATAGTAGAAAGAAAGTGATTAAGTTAACAAAACATTCGTAGAAGCCCCTAAGTTTCTTGGGGCTTTCTTTTTTATAAGCATTCGTGGACTATTATTTCACAAGGTTAATTGCCTACCATAGTTCAAGCTGCCCATTTATTTTGATATAATGATGAACGCTATTTTAACCAAAAAATTCAAAGAGCATTTTGATGCTACACCATCGCTTTTAGTGAGAGCACCCGGCCGAATAAATTTAATTGGTGAACATACAGACTACAACAATGGCTTCGTATTACCCGCGGCAATCGATAAAGCCATATACTTCGCAATCTCAGCCAGAGATGACAAAAGATGCATCTTATTTGCAAATGATCTAGATGATTCTTACGAATTTTCTCTAGATAATATCCATAAATCAGAAAAAAGCTGGGCAAATTTTTTGATTGGAGTTTTGGCCGAAATTTTTGATCAAGGCAAAGAAATCAATACTGGATTTAATCTAGTTTTTGGCGGAGATGTTCCTTTGGGTGCAGGTTTATCATCCTCGGCTGCAGTCGAAAGTGGTATGGGGTTTGCACTTAATAATCTATTTGAGTTAGGTTTATCAAAACTTGAGCTAGCTCTAATTGCCCAACAAGCCGAACACAAGTATGCCGGAGTTAAATGTGGTATTATGGATATGTTTGCCTCTATACATGGCAAGGCAAATTCTGTCATAAAACTTGATTGCCAAGACCTAAGTTTTGAATATTTCCCTTTTGATTTTCCTGAATATTCACTCGTTTTGTGCAATACTGGAGTAAAACATAACCTTGGCGATAGCGAATATAATCAACGGAGAGGGGAATGTGAAGAAGGTATTCGCATCATTCAATTGGCATTTCCACAGGTAGAAAGCCTAAGAGATGTAAGTATGCCAATGTTGCGTAGCCAGGCTGATAAATTATCGCCCATTGTTTACAGACGCTGTAAGTACGTTGTTGAAGAAATCGAACGAGTGAGTGTAGCATGCAAAGCTCTCGAAAATAGAGATTTGACTACATTCGGCAAAAAAATGTATGAAACTCACGAAGGTTTGAGTACAGATTATGAAGTAAGTTGCACTGAACTCGATTTTTTAGTGGAACACTCAATCAATCTCGATAGTGTCATTGGAGCCAGAATGATGGGTGGCGGATTTGGCGGCTGCACAATTAATTTGGTAAAAGCCGAAGCAGTTGAGGAGTTTATTGAAAAAATGTCTTTGGCTTACAAAAATACATTTGAAATAGAGATGTTGAGCTACGTTGTAAAAATCACTAATGGTGTTGAAGAGATTCAAGAAATTTACGAAACTATTTTTTAAATTTCAATAATTACAATTCAACTATTGTATAAGTAATCGTTGTGCTATAGGTTTTCACAGGTAAAATCACGGATATTCCACTTAACCCATATTCAATCGGAATATTACTAAGACTAATACCGCCAAGACTCAAAAAGCTGACATTTATCGTAAAAAAAGCACTAGAAATATTTGTAATAGTTTGGGCAGTAGTACCTCCCGAAGCACTTACAGAACTTAATAAACTGGGCGTGCCTGAGCCGGTTCTGCGTGCCGTAAGTATCAGATTATTGTGCCAGTCAGTAGCAGTCCTACTAACAGTAATTCGATAATTTTTTGCTACTAGCAAAGAACCTAAACCGCTTGCAGTTATCAATGTCTGATTAGCTGCACTAGTAATCGAGCTGGGGGAATAATCGCTTCCGGTAGTAGAAATGGCAGTTATAGTTGGAAGCCAGTTTCCACTCACTGATATAGATTGGCTTTGGGATACCAAACTTATTGCTAGTAAAAAAATAAGAAATCCAGTCTTCATCATAATTTAATTATCAATTAGTGTATAAGTAATCTGAACAACATTTGTCCCACTTCTCAATAATCCATAATTCGAAATACTGACTGTATATCTCAACCTAAATCCGCTTCCGACACCCACACCGGTGTAAGCACCAGTGATATTATTCAATACAATTACTGCCGAACCAAGCGTTATTGGGCTGGCCGTACTCGCTACTATGGTGCCTAAAGTTCCGCCGCCACCAACGGCAGCGTTTAAGCCTAATTTTAATTGTAAACCACTTGGTACAGAACCAGACGATATGTTTGCTTCAATCCTTCTACTAACACCACTTGCTACGGCCGAAGTAAAATTTAGCCATTTTGTTTCATCATTGATAGAGGTATTTATACTTGAACCAGCTGTTGAGGGGCTTGCCAATGTAAGTGTACTGCTACCACTTGATGCAATGCTTATACGTGCTACGTTACTCAAAGTAAAACCTACAGAAGCATTGCCCGAGGTCTGGGCGTTGCATGTAAAATAGGAAAGCTTCATTAAGAGTATGAGCACATTTTTCTTCATTATTCATTTATATTAGAAGCAACACTTATTGTCGGTTTATAAACCGGATTGATACTCGAAGTGCGATTAATACCAATATCTTCGGCTTTTATTTTTTTGTAACTAACTATTCGGTTTTGTAGCTGAAGTTTTAGATTTACATTTAATTTTATAAAATTTACCCCTTTTTTGGGTATAAGGCTTATGGGCTCAGCTTTCAATACTTTAGAAGTTTTATTCTCTTTTGGTTTCTGAATAACCGAAACAGGTTCAGAAATATCTTTTTTCGGCTCTTTGCTTAATATAATTGGATTTGCTGTTTTATTTTCATTTCCGGTTTTGTCGACGAGTTTAAAAGTTTTTGGAACAAATTCGATTTTGCGTTCGACCGGACGAACCCCAAACTCTGTTTTCTTAATTTTATCGACAATAATTTCAACTTTTTGTTGAGCATTTACTACAGAAAACCTCTCCTGATTTTCTGATAAAGTTGCCAAAACTTGGTAAGTTCCTGGTTTTATTTCTTTAAAAGAAAATTTATTACTTTCATCGAGCTGGCTTACAAAGCTTTCTGTTTCATTAAAAAGTTTTACGATTACCTTTGGTTTTTCGGCATAAGTTGCTGCTAATTTGTTGCCTTCTTCAAAAACAACTTTGCCTTCCAAACCGCCGGTTCTTAATAATTCTATCTTAATATTTGAAGTACTATTGGCCATTAAATTTACTTCCATCGGTGTTTTTACATTCGTAATAACCCCAAATGGCATGCTGCTTTTATCAATTTCTAAGAAATATTTATCTGGCACTAGCTTATTGAACGAAAAGAATCCATTCTCGTCAGTCATTATACGTTTATCTCCTAACTTTACCAATACTCCCTTATAATTATTTACTCTATATAAACCTACCACCTGCCCTCTGATATTTCCTAGATTTTTATTTCTGACAATCGGTGCATTAATTCGTAAAGTATATTTTAGGGATAAATAGGTAGTTTTCTGAAAATCTGCAGAAAGATTGGGTATAAAGTTTTGGCCGGCTGTCAGGTTAAAATTATGATTTTTTAATCTCAGTCCTATTGATAAATCTACTAAACTTCTATTTTCAATAAGCTCATCGGGTGCATAATTATTTCTGTATAAGAAATTAACGTTTAATTTTTCGCCCACAATAATTTTCATTGAGCCTCCATAAAAAAACAAATCTGTTAGAGCATTTTCGGCCGAAAACCTGCTTGTTCTTTGATGTTCAGCTATCGTACCAATCCACATCCAAGGAAAAACTCGCACTTGAGGTTGCAGTGAATTTCCTATCGACTGCCTTGGTATACTTGAATCATTATTTTGTAAGAGATTTTGGGCTGTGCCAAACCTACCTTCATACCAAATAATTAGTTTAGGTGCATTTAGATTATAAGAAATACGTGCAAAACTCTGTTTGAAATGAAACTTCTTGGGTTCGAATCTATCCTCCCTTTCTTGTATAACATAACTCAGCATCAAATTACTCACTTTATTAAACTGAAAACTAGTAAATGCTTGTAAACTTGAATTAAAGGGAGAAGTATTAAAATTGATCGCATCTAAACTTGGATTAACTTGAGTTATATTATTTCCAACACCAACATTTAATTGCTTATTTATTGCAAAGGAAACATTGTTAACCAATAAATAACTATTGTTGTAATACCCATAAAAATCCTTTCCAGCGTAAATAAAATCGCTGTGCACTTGTAATCTCTTTAATTGAATCAAAAACCTATTGAATACACCATAATCATATTGTTGAGCTACCTTGTTTCCTACTACTTCTGTTTCCCAATTGAGGATTTTCCCTTGAAACTTCGAAGAAACCCCTATTAGATTTGACCAGAAGCTTCTGTCTCTTCTAACCAAATACTTTGACATATAATCAATAGAAAATCTATACTTTGTGTTTGGTTTGAGAAAAAAACTTCCACCGAATGTCTCTCTTTGTTCATTAAAAAACCTTGGCTGCATATAAAATCCCGAAAAGCCAAATTTCTTATATTCATTATCAATGCGTATCCCTCGTCCAAATCGCCCAAACTCCATGAGATTATTGAACTGCAGTGTATAATCGCCAAGTTGTACAAAATTTTGGTTCTTATAAGTATAATTGATCGAATATACATCATAACTACCTAAAATCGGAATATCAATATTGGTTGGCCCATGAGCAGTAAAGTCTAAAAAGTGTTTTGATTTTAAATCTAAAAAGCCACGCCCTCTGATATCAAACTGAATACCATTTATATTTTTATTACCAAGTAAATAATTTGTATACCAAACGCCAGCCTCTATTGGAAATCTCAAATATGGATCTTTTTTCTTGATTTTAGTAGAATAAACTGGTATCGAATTGATGAGTTGTATCGGAATAAGTGAATCTTTTAAATAAGCTTTTATTCCTGAGGAGATCTCCCATGAATTATTATCACCTCCTTTTACTAATTGTGTACTCCTTACCTTGACGGATTCGTTCGGATTAATACTTAATGAATCTCTATTTAAAAATATTTGACCATCAATACTTTTAAGTTTAACCATCTCACGAGTATTACCTAAATTATGTATCAGATATTCTAGATTTAAGGTGTCCCCTTCTTTAACATATTCTGGCACAGTAACCGGGGCTATTTCTAATTTTCTGAACTTTATTACATCAATTATGAGTTTCTTTGATAAAATTGCCCCATTTTTTCTCTTTGCATAGATATAGAGTGTAAAGTTTCCAGCCACAGTAAATTTAGGCGAAATGACAGTATAGATATATTTGAGGCTTGTTTGATTAATAAAATTTTGTGGTTCTTTCTTAAAAAGTATCTGCCAATAGGCAGGTACACCAACCGAAACTATAACAGGTTCTTGTAATTTAATTGGGCTTTTTACTTCAAAAATAAGATTAAAATGAGAGCCAGGTGAAGTTGTTTTTGGAAAATTTAGCATGTTTATTTGCAATTCCCCTTGTCCTAAGCAGCCAAAAGAAATTATTACAAATAATAATATATGGGCAAAGACCTTCACAGAGATATTAATGAGGTATTCATTAGAAGTCTAAAAATATTTTATTACTCAATTTCAATCGTTAGATTTGAGCCTACAAGATTTTTTCCGTTATCTGCCACCAACACGCCATCATACTTACCTTTCGGTAAATCACTTACTTCGATTTCGAAATTGCTGCATTTTTCCGGAAATACTCGGCGAGAATGGGTTTCTAGGGTCTTAATTTTCTGACCTTGTGCATTGTATATTTCTAATTGCAGTTTTGTACGAACTGCAAATTGGCCTTCGTTTTTGAGCTGTACTTCAACTAGTCGAGAAGAAATTTGTGATTTCTTCAAGTTTACATCCTCAAAAGTCATTTTGGGCGATTCAAAAGTGCCTACATCAACCAGTATCTGCACGGCATACCTTACTTTTGATGTGATATTTAAGCCAGTTTTTTCAGTCCTTGAAACTGGCTCTCCTGGTTCAATCATAATTACCACCCAATATGTACCTTTCGTATCTGTCTGGCGAGGTATATTTATGGTGTAGGTCAAATCATATTCTTCACCGGCTGTCAGTACTCTTTCATCGATACTTGTCTTGAGCCAATTTTTAAGACTTCTACCATGGCCCTCAGTAGCAGAAAAAACCTCATTTTTACCACAATAGAATAACATATCTTGCTTATATGCCACAAACTTTTCAGTCGAATTTCCATCATTTTTTAGTTTTATTCTGCCTGTAATCACACTCCCAATACTACTTGAATACTGATGTGTAAGTCCATTTAAAACTATAATCGTTCCTAATGCTTCTACCGAACTAAAAAAGAGCAAGAATAAATAAGCAGTAAATAAACTTTTTTTCATTGCAGAGTTGAATGTTTTAGTCGCACACATATACGGCTATGTGGCTTAGCTAACAATTCTACCTAAACCTAATAGCATAATTTCTAGAATATAAACACTTATCAGTTATCGGCTAGTGTATAGGTCACTGTTAATGTGTAAGTTCCAGCTCTAAGTGCACCATATTGAGCCGAACTTAGTGTAGCTGGTAAAACATCAGAAGTATAAGTAAGTAAACTGCCGTCAGTTGCACCAGTTCCGGTATAACAGCTTGTAATGCCGTCTAAAACTTTGACAGTGGTACCAGAAGCTAAAGTCTGATTTGGAGCCAATACAACCTGTGCACCAGTTGTTGTACCCACTACACCAGTACCAGATGAAGGAGTTGCTGCTGCTACTTTAACATTTAAGCCATTTACAAGCGTTGAGGATGTGGCAGCAGTTACATAAATCTTACGATCGGTAACTGCCGAACCCATTATTGAGGAATACTGAAGGTATAAATCGGCACCAGTTGCTACCGCTCCAGTAATGGGATCTCCGGCTGTGGTAGGTGCTGAGTAGGTCAAGGTTTTAGTATTACCAGTAGTCGGACTGATTCGAATCATTGTTACTGCAGGAATAACTATACTGACATCATGTGAGGTGGTTTGGCAATATGACTCACCATAGATTCCACTAAGAAGTGCAATTGCGAAAATGATCTTTTTCATAGATGAATACGGGTGTTTAACGGATTTATAAATAATAAAAATTTGAATACGATTTTGGCTTAAACACAGCAAGAGAAATATCTAATTGCTTAAAACAATTTTAGACTCAAAAAGTAAATACTTATTAAACGGGGTTATTTATAGGGGGGACTTTTAAAGCTTATTTTATATGGATTTCAACAATGTTTAGCAAAAAATATACCAATACCTAATAATTACAGCCGAATCAGAAGTTGCAGCTAATAATTAAACAAAAAGAAACGATTTACAGGAAAATGCAAGATGATCAGGCAGATAGCAAAAATTATACCACTCCTTATTTTTAAGGCAAAACCCAAATGCTAGATCACACCAAAAAGCAAGCATCTGAAAGTAATTTAAAAAAGTACTAAACCTATAAAAAATAAATATTATTTTCGCCTATCATTTAGAAAAATTTAAGTAATACAAGTTGAGCTAGTATTACATACAACGATTCATGAACAGAGCAAAAAACCTCGAAAGACTAAAAAACGAATATTTTGACATTTGCATCATTGGTGCTGGAGCAAGTGGTGCAGGCTGTGCCCTTGATGCCGCACTTAGAGGTTTTAAAGTTGCCTTGATTGAAAAAGAGGATTTCGCAGCAGAAACATCGTCTAAATCTACAAAATTGATTCATGGTGGGGTAAGGTATCTCGAGCAAGCCTTTAAAAACTTAGATTTTGCACAGCTTCGACAAGTAAAACATGGCCTCGAAGAACGTCATACCGTTATTCGAAATGCACCACATTTGGCAAATCCTTTGGCACTAATCACTCCAGTATTTAGCTGGTTTGAGGGATTTTACTTCAAAATTGGCCTAACTATCTACGGATTCTTTGCCAAAAACGATTCGATGCCAAAAGCCCAATGGCTGAATAAAAAAGAAACTTTTGAACATATTCCTACGCTGACATCAAAATTACATAGCTCGGTGATGTATTATGATGGGCAGCTGGACGATGCTCGATATTGTTTGGCCTTAGCTCATTCGGCCGATGAAGCTGGAGCTGCCGTTGTTAATCATGCTACACTCACGGGCTTCGAAAAAGATAACACAGGCAAACTTTTAGCTGCTACGGTATCCGATAATCTTTCCGATCAGAATTATACTATCAATGCCAAACTCTTCATCAATTGTACAGGACCTCACGCCGATAGCATCAGACTCTTAGCAAATGTTGAGCAAGAAAAACGCCTCAGACCAAGCAAAGGTGTGCATATGATACTTCCGGCCGAAGTTTTGAATAGCAAAGATGCTATGCTAATACCCAAAACAAAAGATGGACGCGTAATTTTCGTTATTCCGTTTGAAGGGGAAGTTATGGTAGGTACTACCGATGACGAATACCGTGATTTAGAGAAAGAACCTATTCTAGTTGAACAAGAAATAGATTTTTTACTCGATACGCTCCGACCATATTTGGCAAAGGTCCCTGCTAAATCCGCAATTAAATCAGGTTTTGGTGGATTACGCCCACTTATCGCATCTTCTGGCTCAAAATCCACAAAAAAACTTGTCCGTGATCATGAAGTAGAATATGACGAAAAATCTAATCTATTAAGTCTTTTAGGTGGAAAATGGACTACTTATCGCCTAATGGCCAAGGATACAATTGATGAGGCGTGTAAGATTTTAAATGAAGAACTCGAATGCAAGACCGAGCAACATTATTTGATTGGCGGAGAAAACTATAATTTTGAAGAATGGAAAAATATTCAAAATATATATAAACTCGATGAAGATATCTGTAAGCATTTAGTAAGCAAATATGGCAACAGAGCCAAAAAAGTATTAGAAACCTCAAGACTCACTGAAAGAATTCATGCTGAATATCCTTTCATAAAAGCTGAAGTTATCTATACGATTCGAGAAGAAATGGCAAGTAGCCTTCGAGATTT